>NZ_JAUBTR010000053.1:0-42605 GCF_036705045.1 Microcoleus sp. BR0-C5 | reverse complement strand
CTGTTGTCTGTTGTCTGTTGTCTGTTGTCTGTTGTCTGTTGTCTGTTGTCTGTTGTCTGTTGTCTGTTGTCTGTTGTTATTTATTATTTATCAATCTACTGGCGGTTAGTTGTTAGTTATTAGTATTGTTCAGAACTTATTAGTTATTGGCAAGAGACAGAGATGCTGTTTGTAAATACCAATAGAAATTTCTACAAACAAATATTTTATCACTACATCATTAATTGACCAACTGCTTACTGACAACAGTCAACAGTCAACCGTTAACAGTCAACCGTTAGAAATTGCTACAAACAAAGATTTTATCACTACATCATTAACCGACCAACCGCTTACTAACAACAGTCAACAGTCAACCGTTAACAGTCAACCGTCAACAGTCAACTGTCAACTAATAACTGACTAAATTTCCTTTCGCTTCAACTCAGCTCTCCGCAGTATGTAAGTAGCGGCACAATCTGCGTGAGGATGGTCTGCTAAAACTTCCGCGAGTTCCAACACATATCCGGCGATATCCGGCCCCAGCTTCTCAGTCAGCACTTGACGTTCCCGGGAGGCAAGTTCTTGCACGCGGGCCTTAGCTTGCCAATTCGGAGAAAACATCTTGTCAATCTCGGTGTGGAATCCCAGACTTTCGAGAATGTCCCACTCGCCGTTATCGCACCAAATACCCCCGCACAACATACAGCGCTCTATGTAAAAGGGCACTCTGCTGAAAGGAACTTTCGCCCGCGACAGATAGTGACCGTCTTCGGGACACAGCGCTGCTTTGCTGTCGTAGACAGACGGGGTGAATTCTATGCCGAGAGTCCCTGTCGCATCAGGCTTCTCGGATTTGTTGTACCACTGGCTTTGCTCTTTCTGCCAAGCTTCGTATTCTCTGCCTGGAATCCAGATACCGTAACAGTTGGGACACCACTGCACCGACATACGGCCGGCTAAGGTACCGCCTTCTAAATTGGGATGTTTACATTTTGGACATTCCACCGCTTTATTTCTCCTTGCCTTCTTAATTCCCTGTTAATTCAATTATTAATTCTGTATCTGGGCGGGCCCTGAAGAACCAGAATTTTTTTGCAGCAGCGCGCCACAGTAGCCAATTAGCGTGTTAAGCCGCGCGATCGCCGCAGTTTGCCTCGCCTTTGCTGTCGCTGGCTGGCGCGACGCTTGCAAAAACGTGACATCTGTCCCCAATAACCGCAGTTGCTTGTGAATTTCCGTCAAATAGGACTGCTCTGGGGGTGTTTCTGAGGCGTCTAAGTCATCGCTTTCGGCTCTCATAATTTGGTTTCCGAAAAATTGTTGCACTTTTGTGTATTCGATCGCCAGCGCGGCCCCATCCAGATTATCCTGTGCAGCAGTTCTTTGTAGTTGTTCTAGTGCTTGCTGTAATTCTTGGTAGCACTGGCGGCGGTCTTCGGACAATATCATGATTTTGTAAACAAATTTGTATTTATAATCAAAGTAGATACTTACTTAAGTTTGCTCATATGGAGGGAAGCCAGGGGGTTTTGGAGCAATTCCCTGTTTTGTGACAACTTTTTTTGATTTGCTGCCCTGACTCTACCCTTCTGGCTGCTGCTTTTAGTTTAGCGTTGCCGGTAAATGCCGATCCCCCGCAACCTAAACGGCTACCGCCAAAATATGCTGATTTTACCCGATTTTCCCCGAACGACAGACTGCGGCGGCGGCAGTGGTGTCACTATGTTTTCCTACCTCCGAGGGGGGGCGACTCGGGATTACATAGGTATAGTTTGAGAAAAATCGACTATTTTTTTGAATTGCAAATTGTGGCATTCAATTAGTTTAGTATAGCTAAACACATAATTTCGGCAATTCAACCGGAAACCGGCTTTTAACCATTTGTATTTCTAAGTTTTAAAGGTGTACCCCATGAACGCGAACACTCTGACTCCCTCTCCTTCGATCGATCCTGCTGTAGTTCCCGATTGGCTGCAAGAATGCCTGAATACTCGATCGCAGCCTGATGGGGGTTCTAACCCGAATTGCTCGACGGACGACAGCTTAATTTGTCGGGCCTTTGAATTTGCCCGCGACTTGCACGAAGGACAGTACCGCAAATCGGGAGAACCTTACATTTGCCATCCGGTAGCTGTGGCTGGAATACTCCGGTATATGGGCGGCAACAACGTCATGATTGCCGCGGGCTTCCTCCACGACATTGTTGAAGATACAGATATTACTCTCGAAGAAATAGAACAGCGGTTCGGCGCGGAAGTTCGACAGTTGGTTGAAGGTGTCACCAAGCTTTCTAAGTTTAATTTTTCCAGCAAAACAGAGCGCCTTGCGGAAAATTTCCGCCGAATGTTCCTAGCAATGGCTAAAGATATTCGCGTCATTGTCGTCAAACTCGCAGATCGGCTGCACAACATGAGGACTTTGGAGCATTTGTCCGAAGAAAAGCAGCGCAGTATTGCCCTAGAAACCCGAGATATTTTTGCTCCCCTAGCGAACCGTTTGGGTATCGGCCGCTTTAAGTGGGAATTGGAAGATTTAGCGTTTAAATACCTGGAACCTGAAGCTTACCGCGAAATTCAGGAATTGGTGGCCGAGAAGCGAGTCGATCGAGAAACTCAACTCGCAGAAGTCACAGATAGTTTGCGAGAAAGGCTTGACAATTTAGGCATTAAATGCTATGAAGTTAGCGGTCGTCCCAAACATTTGTACGGGATTTATGGGAAGATGCAGCGCCGCCAAAAAGGGTTTAAGCAAGTGTACGATATTGCTGCGGTGCGGATCATAGTAGAAACCAATGATGACTGTTATCGGGCTTTGGCGATCGTCCACGATTCTTTCCGCCCGATTCCCGGCCGCTTTAAAGATTATATCGGTTTACCAAAAGCCAACCGCTACCAATCTTTGCACACCGGAGTAATCGGAACCAGCGGCCGCCCCATCGAAGTGCAAATTCGCACCGTAGCAATGCACCACATTGCAGAATACGGCATTGCCGCGCACTGGAAATACAAAGAAACCGGCGGTTCTAACACAAAAGTCACCGGCGATGACGAAAAATTTACTTGGCTGCGACAACTCCTTGAATGGCAAAGCGACCTCAAAGACGATCGCGAATATTTACAAAGCATTAAGGACAACTTATTCGACGAAGATATTTACGTTTTTACTCCTAACGGAGACGTGATTGCTCTCAATAGCGGCTCAACTCCCGTAGATTTTGCTTACCGCATTCACACAGAAATTGGCAATCACTGCACCGGTGCCAGAGTAAACGGGCGAATGGTGACACTAGACAAGGTTTTAAAGAACGGCGATATTGTAGAAATCTTGACCCAAAAAAATGGTCATCCGAGCTCCGACTGGCTGAATTTTGTCAAGACAAACGGAGCCAAAAACCGAATTCGCCAGTGGTTGAAGCGATCGCACCGAGATGAAAATCTCGCTCGCGGGCGGGAATTGCTGGAAAAAGAATTAGGTAAAAACGGCTTAGAATCTTTGCTAAAATCTGAACCCATGCAGTCTGTGGCTCAGCGCTGCAACTACCACAGCGTCGAAGATTTAATCGCCGGTTTGGGCTACGGCGAAGTTACCTTAAATCTCGTAGTAAATCGACTGCGAGATTTAGTAAAAGTGCAGCAAAAAATTGAAGCTGCTCCCGCAGGAACCCACGAACTGCCCCAGCTAATACCTGCATCGACGACACCGAAACCAGTACCGAGTTCGTCTCCGAGCAAATCGCCGATCGCAGGTGTAGAGGGATTGCTGTACCATTTATCCGGCTGTTGCTGTCCGATTCCTGGGGAATCAATTATTGGAGTTGTGACTCGCACTCGCGGAATTTCGATTCATCGGCAAGGATGTTCAAATGTTGAGAACGTGCCTGGGGATCGCTTGGTTCCTGTGAGTTGGAATTCCAGCAACCGCAATGAATCTCGACCCAACACTTATCCGGTTAACATTCAAATTGAAGCCCTCGATCGAGTCGGAGTTCTCAATGATGTTTTATCGCATTTAAAAGACAACCAAGTAAACGTCCGCAGCGCTCAAGTCAAAACATATCCCGGATTGCCTGCCTTAATTGACTTGTGCATGGATATCCAGGATAAACAACAGTTCGAGCGCACTTGTATGCAAATTAAAAAGATGAGCGATATTTTGAATTTGCGGAGGCTGAGCGAAGGGACTTAACAGGAAATTCTTCCTATGGCAAAACTCAGCCTTAACTCGGTTATTCCTTCAGCAAAGCTGACCAACTATTTATTAATCCGGCTTCCTAAAGACGACAAATCTCAGTTTCTCGATCGAGGTGGTTACAGCATAGAAAACTGGCAACAGCTCGATCGAGATTTAAGAAGCCAGATACTTCCTCTGGAAGCGGAGCAAATGGAAAACACCAGATACGGTCAAAAGTACATGATTAAAGGCAGTTTAACAGGTCCAAACGGTACGATTTTACAAGTTAAAACCGTTTGGATCGTTACTCCATCCGAAACCAGATTTGTTACATTAGTTCCTGATTGACAAGAGGTTAAACCCCATGAAATTTGAACTGTTTTCACAGGTAGCATTGCGAGAAGATATTCCTAAGTATGGCCTAAAAAAAGGTGATACAGCAACTATCGTTGAACACTACCAGATGCCGGAAGGTGAAGAAGATGGTTATAGCTTAGAGGGTTTCAATATCGAAGCAATTACAGTTGAAGTTGCCGAGTCCCAGATTGAAGCAATAAAAGCTCCTGTTTTGCAGCTTGGAAAATATTGATTACCATTCGCCTTCCACCAGCCTGCGATGAGAGCGACTCATCTTGCGAAGCAAAACTTGTTCTTCTTTAGAGAGAGGTGCTTCGCAAGCAGCATTAATTTTTTCTAACAGTTGTTGATTTTCGCGGCGGCGGATAAATTCTTCAAGCGCTATTTCGATCAAAAAGCTCTGCGAAATTTGCATTTCGCCAGCTAATGTTTCGGCTTGTTCAAATAAAGATGCTGGCAATGAGATAGCAGTTTTGACAGTTGTCATAGCTTTATACCTTCATTTATTTATATGAGTCTAACTAATAGTATAGCTAACCACAATACGTTTCAGCAAACAAGCAGAACAATGAAACCCTTTATTTCGCAGGATCGACAGGCTTTGACACGCCTAACTTTTGCTGCAAAAACTCCTGGGCTACTTGTCCGGCTTCCTGCTGTTTCTTATCAACTTGATAATTCAGTTGTCGCATATCTTCCTCGGAGATTTTGCCGCCCAATTCTGCGAGCACTTGACGCAATTCCGGGTATTTTTCCAAAATTTGCGATCGCACAACCGGAACTGCTTCGTAGGGCGGGAAATAGTTCTTGTCATCTTTGAGAACTACTAAACCTAAACTTTGAATCAAACCATCCGTCGTATTACCAGCAATCACATCTACTTCTTTTTGTTGCAGCGCTTGATAAAGCAATCCTAACAGCAATTCCTTCGGCTGTTCTCGAAACTTAATCCCGTAAGTTTTAGCCAATCCGGGAAATCCATCTTCTCTCTCGTTAAATTCTGGGCCGAAACCAGCCCGGAGGTTAGGTGCAGCTTTCCCAAGTTGCGATAGAGTTTGTAAATTGAGTTTTTTGGCATCATCTCCCCGCACAATAATCGCAAAACTGTTATTAAATCCCAGCGGTTCCGTCCATTCTGCTTGAAACTGTTTGGGATATTCTTGTTTGAGGTAATCGAGGACTTTTTTGGGGTCAGAAATCGGTTTCTGTTTGAGCAGGTTGGCGTAAGCAGTCCCCGTGTATTCGACGTACAAATCGATTTTACCTGTTGTTAGGGATTGATGGCAAAGCGAACCTCCGAGATTCAGCTCTCGTTCTACTTTGATATCTGTTTTAGCTTCGATATGGCGTGCTAAAATTTCTGCGAGGATGACTTGTTCGGTAAAGTCTTTCGAGCAGATGACAACTTGCTTTTGGGGCTTAGAGGTACATCCTGCTACTGCAAGCAAGGAAAGCAGCCAGCAGGAATAGAAAAAAAAATCGTTCTTAGATATTTTCATGACTTAACTCAAATTAAAAATCTACAATTAATACCTTATAAGTTATAGCATAAAGCCCCGATCGCAGACTTATTGAAGAAGTCTGCGCTTTAACAGCATCGCACTTTACCCAAGTTCCGTTTTCCTGTTGTAACATTTATTTATAGACATGGAGGACTAAATATGGTAATCAGCGTCAGCGATATTATCCAGCAGCAGCGGCAATTTTTTGCGACTGGGAAAACGAAAGATGTGGATTTTCGGCTTGAACAACTGAAAAAACTTAAAAGTGCGATCGAACTTAATCAATCACGAATAGTCGATGCCGTCAAGGCAGACCTCGGTCGGCCGGAATTCGAGGCTTATCTTGAAATCGCATCGATTGCCGAAGTTAATTATGCCCTCAAAAACCTCAAATCATGGGTAAAGCCGAGAAAAGTGCCTGCTTCGATAGATCAATTCCCAGCATCGGCCCGCATTTACCCAGAACCTTTGGGCGTAGTGTTAATAATTGGGCCTTGGAATTACCCGTTTCAGTTAATGATATCACCTTTAGTCGGGGCGATCGCCGCCGGTAACTGTGTACTTCTCAAACCTTCGGAAATCGCCTCACACACCTCCGAAGTTATCGCCGACATGATATCCAAAACCTTCGATCCCGCCTACGTAGCCGCCGTCGAAGGAGGCGTGGAAATCAGCCAACAATTATTAGCCGAAAAATTCGACCACATCTTCTTTACCGGAGGCACTAAAATCGGTCGAATTGTCATGGAAGCTGCCGCTAAACACCTGACACCTGTAACCTTGGAATTAGGCGGCAAAAGTCCTTGCATTGTAGACTCAGACATTCAGGTTGAATACACCGCAAAACGCATTGCGTGGGGCAAATTTATCAATGCTGGACAAACTTGCATCGCTCCCGATTACCTATTAGTTGATAAAAAAGTTAAACCTGCTTTGATGACAGCAATTAAAACAGCAATTTACGAATTTTACGGCGACAATCCGCAAACAAGTCCCGACTATTCGCGGATTATCAACCAGCGGCAATTAGACCGTTTGAGTGCGTTTATCAAAGATGGAGAAATTGTCGTCGGTGGGGAAGTTAAGCCGGAAGATAGATATATTGCACCGACGGTTTTAGATCGTGTTTCCTGGGATTCGCCGGTGATGCAGGATGAGATTTTTGGGCCGATTTTGCCAGTTTTGGAGTATGATGATTTCGGAGAGGCGATCGCCCAAATCAACGCCCGTCCCAAACCCTTAGCTTTGTATTTGTTCTCGAAAAATAAAGAGAAACAAGAGCGAGTTTTGCGGGAAACTTCTTCCGGCGGAGTTTGCATAAACGACACGGTTATGCAAGTCGGAGTAAAAGATTTACCTTTTGGCGGAGTTGGCGACAGCGGCATCGGTAGCTATCACGGCCAAGCAAGTTTTGATACTTTTTCTCATTACAAAAGCGTGCTGCAAAAGTCATTTTGGCTTGACTTGAAATGGCGGTATGCTCCCTATAAAGGCAAGTTGGATTTGATTAAGAAAATTATCGGTTGATTGATCGCACTTGGAGGGGCGGGTTCGTCAACGTTTACAATATCAGCGAGAGAGTCAAATCAACCCGCCCGTTCCTGATATTATCGGTTAAGCGATTCTAGGGTGAACGATTATTTGCAGAAATTTTAAATGATTGCTCATCTGTTTTTGTAACGATTTCCCTCACAATCTCTACGTCACTCCTAAATGACAGTTGCCCCATCCAAAATAATTCAAATTAGAAATGTCTATAATATCTTTTAGCATCTTCTCGCTAAACAGCAATTTATGGAACCTTTATCAAAAGAACACTGTGCCGCCTGCCGCCCCAACTCTCCCCGCGTCACAGCTTACGAAATTGTCCAGCTAAAACCTCAAATTCCCGACTGGAATTTCATCGAAAAAAATGGCATTCCCCAAATAGAACGCACTTACGAATTCCAGGATTTCAAAAGTGCGATCGCCTTTACAAACAGCGTCGGCGAAGCAGCAGAAACTGAAGGACATCACCCCGCACTGTTAACCGAGTGGGGGAAAGTTACCGTTACTTGGTGGACTCACGCGATTTCTGGACTGCACCGCAATGATTTTATTATGGCTGCGAAAACAGATGCGATCGCCAATCAATTCCCAAAATAAAATCCGACTTATAGCTCGATCGTAGTCTAAGAAAGCACCGCTTTGGGCACTGGGGAATGCGGTTGATTAGCATTATTCAACAATTCCAGATTCAGCCGGTAGCCGACATTCCGTACAGTTTGAATCAGGCTCGGCTGTCGCGGGTCGATTTCGATTTTTTTACGCAGAGAGAGTACGTGAGTGTCGATCGTCCGGGGGTTATCAATCGCATCAGGCCAAGCCCGACGCAGCAAATCCGAGCGCGACAGCGGCACTCCTCCAGCTTGAGCTAGCACGTACAGCAGGCTAAATTCCTGGGGAGTCAGCTCAATATGTTCCTCGTACAACCTGACTCGGCGCTGCACCAAATCAATTTTCAGCAGCCCGCACTCCAGCGTCGCCGGCGGTAGCATCGTGCGGTTGCGGCGCATCAGAGCTTCCACCCTGGCCATAAACTCTTGCATCCCAAAGGGTTTAGTCAGGTAATCGTCTGCCCCCGCCTTCAAACCTTCAACAATATCCGATTCCGAATTCCGCGCCGACAGCATCAAAATCAGTGACTGCTGCTGCTGTTGCAGCCAGTTGCAAAATTCCAAACCGTCCCCATCCGGCAATTGGGCATCCAGAATGACTAGGGTTGGCTGGCGGCTGAAAAATATTTCCCTAGCGTGACTGATATCCGCTGACTGGTGCACCCAGTGACCGACTTGCTGTAGATGCCAGCCCAAGAGCGATCGCAGGTGCGGATTCCCTTCAACAATTGAAATACTTGCAGATTCCACAGAGGCGAGCTTCCCATATCACTAATTGCTACAAGGTTAACAGAGCTTTTGTCAAGCTTTTGTAACCATCGCTACTCAAGCATGAGCTGCGTTTAAAGCAGCGGACATACCTAGGGTAGGAATTTTAAAGATTGGGTTAATTTGGCAGGGTCAGCCTGCAGAAAGGTTAAATCATTCTGGCGATGAGCTTACAATGAAAATAGGACAGTGTAAAGCCGATCGATCCCATGCCCCAACCGCCTGCCAAAAGCGATCCCCCCGACCCAGCCCCCACTCCCAGGAGGTTGACAAATCGCGCAAGTGAAACTAGAATTCCTCCAACCGTTCGCTCGGTAGCCGGAACACTCAGCCACTTTGACCGTCAAATTCAGCCACATCCCGACTCCATTAAACGCACAGCGAATTATCTAGGTGCGCGCAAAAAGTCGAGCAACTGCATTGCCACGAGTGAAATTTTTTATGGAGGGTAGCCTGTTGAGCAGGGTAAAAACTTTTATTTAGAAATAGTCTCAAGCTGAGCCACTCAGCATCAATCGAGGCCGTTCCTAAATCCCGCCGTCATTATACAAACCACAAAGGATTTCAAACTCACACCATGCTACAAGACACCCAAACAATCCGGCACTACCAAAAACTCACCGACGCCCTCGTCGAAATGTGGAATAGAGGTTATCGCTTTGATGACCTACGGCTTTACTTAGACGGCTATTTAGCAGCCCTGCGGCATTCCAACAGTTTGGAGCCCTATCTGATTCACAGACTAGAGGAAGAAGCAGCCCGTTACATTCACGACCCCTCCAATTTTGCAATGCCACAGACACAGACACAGGCTGAATCAGACTACTATTAAATAGCAAATTCGGTTTGATAAACCCTTGATGAATTGGGAATTGGGAATTGGGAATTGGGAATTGGGAATTGGGAATTGGGAATTTTAACGGGTTCCCTGGCTATGCCTCGGAACCGATGTCCACAGGCTCGACCTCGCTTTGGGAGCCTAAAAATTCGATGCCTAGCCGACTGCATTGCGTTCCTAGGCTTTGCCTGGTAACGAATAATTAAGTAAATCAACCTAATTCAACGTAAAACGCGATTGCTGTTATTTCCCCGACTTCTTTAAGAAGTCGGGGAAATGTTTTTTCTGTCTAACTTAAGAAGCCAAAGCCACTTCTACAACTTCTTGCAATTCGCCCTTTTGATACATCTCGATCATAATATCCGAGCCACCAATAAACTCGCCGTTGATATAAACTTGGGGAATTGTTGGCCATTGAGAATACTCTTTAACGCCTTGACGAATTTCCTGGTCAGCCAAAACATCAACAGTTTCGTAAGGCACTCCCAAAGTATTGAGAATTTGCACCACAGTATTAGAAAAACCGCACTGGGGCATTAACTTATTGCCCTTCATAAACACCATGATTTTGTTTTGCTTAACCAACTCGTCAATTCTTTCATGTGCTGCTGTAGTCATGGTAGCTCCTAATATTGTTTGAAAATTTTTAAACGTAGACTGACGCAGAAACCGGGTTTTTTACGAAAATATTTCGTTACAGCCATAGATTCCGGTAAAACAACCGGGTTTTTATGGTTTTTGTGCGTAAGTGCAGCAGTTGTATTTCAAGCAACTCTTGACACCAGCACAAACTTGTGATACCCAATTGCTACTCAACAATTAAGCAACTTGACTTTTCGCTTCCCATTCTGCAGGAGTTAAGGTTTCCAAGCCCAAAGCGTGGATGGCTTCACTAGCCATTGCCTGTTTGAGAGCGCCGTAAACCAGTTGGTGCTGCTGTACTCGGCTTTTTCCTTCAAAGGCTGCAGAGACGACTCTCGCCTGGTAGTGGTCACCGCCACCGGTCAAATCGTCAACTTGTATTTTAGCGTCGGGCAACCCTGCCTTAATCATTTCTGCTACTTGAGACGGTGTAACCATTGGTTTCTCTGATAAAGGGCTGTAATTTAGATTTTAGTGGAACTATTTTGTCGATGAGCTCGGTTGAGCGCTGGCGGGCCGGGGAAAGGGCGCATCCACAAAACCCAATTCCAGTAACTGCTGGTAAGCTTTCTTGCCCAAGTCGCGAGTTGGCTGCTGCGATCGAATAATCTGAATCAGCAGGGGCACAGCCAGTTCGGGCTTATTTTGCGCCCGGTGTACCAACGCCAGCCGATAGGTAGCTTCGTCGCGCATTTGGGCGGTTTCTACAGCTTTGGTGCGGTGGCTTTCGGCCAATCGGATGTCAATTCCGGCAAAACTGCTACCGAGTTGTTGGTAGAAGTTCGAGAGTTGATTGAAAATTTGGCGGGATTCTTGGAGTTTTTGAGTAGCGAGTGCGTAATTCTGAGAGGAAATAGCACTGCTGGCTTCTGTCATCAAACGCTGGCCTCCTGGGACGCTCAGCAGACTGCTGTCTTGCGTCAGAGGGCGAAGATTGTTGGGGTCTGTGGGGTCGTCGGCGGGCTCGATTTGCGGTTGGTTCTCTGGCCCAGAAGGTTGTTGTGCTTGGACTGGGAGCGGTTGCAATAGGGTAAAAGCTGCGATCGCCCCGATCGTAATCCGGGCAGTGGAGCGAAGCCAACAAACAGTTCCAGAGTATACCATGAAATTACTTTGCGCCTGTGCGCTTTAAAAAAATATTTAGCTTGAGCCGATCTTACCATTGGCGATCGCAACCGGCTAAGTGTAAACCAAATTTGTTGAAATGTCAAAGGGTGCGATGGATTTTGGATTTTAGAGTTTGGATTTTAGATTTTGGATTGAAAAAGGAAATCGCCGGGGATTGGACTGATCCCGCCAATCTAGTCTTGGACGCAGAAACCGGGTTTTTTTACCTAAATACTGCCTTTGAGGCTTTAAAAATGGTGGAAAACCAGGTTTCTTTGGTTTTGATGGGTAAGTCCCGATCTAATTCAACAATCGAACGAACCATGAATATCGCAATTGAAAAAACAGCTTACGGTCAACTGCTGGCTAAATCTCAGCCTAAGCCAATCCTTAACGAAGAAGATAATGATCTTGCCCTCGCAGAAGTCGATTTTCTGATGTCTAAGGAAGAATTAACAGTAGAAGAAGAAACTTTACTGAGTCTCTGGGGGCTGTTGATCGAAGAATACGAATCAAAATATTACCCAGATCCAGAAGTGACTCCCCAGGATGTTCTATTGCATCTCATGGAAGTTCGCGAACTCAAACAAGCCGATTTAGTGGGCGTGATTGGTTCCAAAGGAGTAGTCTCGGAGGTGGTTAATGAAAAACGGGCGATTAGCAAGGCGCAAGCTAAGGCGCTGGGAGAATTCTTTAATGTTAATCCTAGCGTGTTTATTTGACTGAGATGTTCCACCATTCTCAAGAACAGGCAAGATGCCTGTTCCACAAGAAAATTTATCTTTTGTGGAACAGGCATCTTGCCTGTTCCACAAAAGGCTTATTGACAAGGGTGCAAGATGTGAGTTAGAGGGATTTGCTGAATCATTGTTAATAAGCCTTTTACGGGCTAGAAGCCCAACCCCTACTCCCCACAAGAAAATTTATCTTTTGTGGAACAGGCATCCTGCCTGTTCTTGAGAATATAGTAAGACTGAATTAAAATTAAACAGGAACATTTCTGATGGTACAACCAAGCAAACCGACCTCCGACACTCTCCAAAATTATCAAGGAATTGGAGTCCCAGATGAAAGTCTGCCACTGATTTTGCAGCGTGGCGGCGACGAATTGCTGCTGTCAAAAGCGGACGATCGCTTTACAGTCCGCCCCTCATCAACAGCATCAGCCTCAAACGATTGGGCTGCAACAACAGGGGCAAAACTCAACCGTCGCGTCGGCCAAAGCAATCTCGAAGAATATCTCGTTGCGCCCGATCGCCTAGAAGCAGCAATGCAAACAGCCCGCGCCAGCGAGGCTGTAGCTTTTGCCAGCCACGTCTATTGCCCCGCGAACAATCCGAGTACATTCTTTTATATAACCGACCAAATTACCATTCAATTTGGCGAACAAGTAGATGAACAATCGCGAAAGGCGATCGCCAATGCAGCAGCTTTAAAAATAGTCCGGCCAGTAGAAGGAATTCCCAACACTTTCGTCTGCGAAGTCACAAAACAAGCAACAGAAAACCCGGTCAAAATTGCCAACCGCCTGACAAGATATCCAGAAGTTCTGGTAGCGGAACCCAACATTGTAGTAGAGACGCAGCAGCATTACACGCCCCGCGATCCGCTTTATCCCAAACAGTGGTATCTCAACAACAAAGGCGGCAACGAACTTGTCGGCGGTGCTCAAATTTATGCAGAACCAGCTTGGAACATGACTCGCGGAGTTCGATCAATCATAATTGCGATCGCCGACGATTCAGTTGACTTGACACACCCAGATTTTCAAGGCCAAGGCAAAATCGTCTCACCCATCGATTTCAAAGACGGCGACACCTCCCCGATGCCAGTCGCCGACTCAGACAACCACGGCACAAGTTGTGCCGGCGTCGCCGTTGCTGAAGAAAACGGCAAAGGCATTGTCGGCGTCGCCCCCGGATGCGCCCTGATGCCCATCCGTACCAGTGGTTTTCTCGATGACGATTCTGTTGAAAAAATGTTTAATTGGGCGATCGCAAAAGGTGCCGCCGTCATTTCTTGCAGTTGGGGGCCTGCTGCAGTTTACTATCCCCTTTCCCTGCGGCAGAGTGCCGTTATCACCAAAGCAGCAACCCAAGGGCGGGGCGGCAGAGGCTGCGTTATTCTGTTCGCGGCGGGGAATGCCAACCGCCCAGTTAACGGCACAATTAACGAAAAAGGCTGGCCCAACAACATCCTGGGCGGTCAAACTAGATGGCTGGCAGGATTTGCCGTTCACCCAGACGTAATTGCCGTCAGCGCTTCCACTTCCCTCAACAAAAAAGCAGCCTACAGCAATTGGGGCAGCAGCATCTCGGTTTGCGCCCCCAGCAACAACGCACCGCCGGGAACTTGGTTGCCAGAAACCGGATTTATCGCCACGCCGCCGGAGGTGACGCAGTATTTGCCCGGTTTGGGGGTGTTTACTGCCGATCGAGTCGGGGTTGCCGGCTACGACTGGGGGGACTATACGGATACTTTTGGCGGTACTTCCAGCGCCACCCCAGTAGTCGCTGGGGTTGCAGGGTTGATACTTTCGGCTAACCCCCGTTTGACGGCGCGAGAAGTGCGGGGAATTCTCGAACAAACTGCTGAGAAAATTGTCGATCCCGATCCCGATCCCCAGTTGGGCAATCAGATGGGAAATTACGATCCTAACAACGGCCGCAGCGATTGGTTTGGTTACGGGAAAGTGAATGCTTTTAAAGCTGTGCAAGCTGCGGTGAGAAAGGGCGGCGGCAATCCGAATATCGGGGGTCTGGTGTTCAGCGATATTTCTGGACATTGGGCACAGAAGTTTATTGAAGCTTTGGCTGCGGCGAATATAATTAGCGGTTTTCCTGACGGTTCTTTTCGGCCTGATGACAGTTTAAATCGTGCTCAATATGCGGCGCTGTTGGTGAGTGCGTTTAGCCCGATTCCGAGGGTGCCGGCTACAAATTTTATTGATGTTTCTGCTACTTTTTGGGCGAGAAGTGCGATCGAACGGGCAAATCGGGGGGGGTTTTTGGCGGGGTTTCCGGGGTTGAAGTTCGGCCCGAATCAGAATTTAACTAAGGCTGACGCGATCGTGTCTTTGGTTAACGGTTTGGAACTTAAGGGCGGCAATCCTGATTCTTTGAAAGTTTACACCGATCGCTCTCAAATTCCTAATTATGCTTTGAGTGCGATCGCCACAGCAACTGTTTTGAAGATTGTGGTTAATTATCCTTCCCGCGATTGGCTTTCGCCGCAGCGGGATATTACCCGCGCTGAGATTTCGGCTTTGATTTACCAGACTTTGGTGGCGATTAATCGGGCAAAGGCGATCGATTCTCCTTACATTGTCTAATGGCAATAGGTTTGTATTGATTAGAATCGGCGGTTGAAACCGCTACTACATACACAAAGTCCGCGTAGGCGGACTGAAAAAATAACACGATTTATGTCGCTTGTAGTCGAGTCTAGATCCCCTCGAATCCCCCTTAATAAGGAAAATTTTGACGACATTCTTGTCCCCCCCTTGTTAAGGGGGGATCGAGAGGATTGTGACTCAATTCTTGTCCCCCCCTTGTTAAGGGGGGTTAGGGGGGATCGAGAGGATTGTGAATCAGACAGAAGATTAATGCTATTAACTTACCCTCGCAAATCCCCCAAAGCTTTCAATGCAAATTGTGGCAAAGCTAACATCCTGCGCCACCGCCAAGGTTCTTGATAAAGTCGGTACAGCCATTCTAAATGATTGTCGCAAAACCAAGCCGGCGCGCGGGTTTTTGTTCCCGCCCAAATATCGAAACTGCCGCCAACTCCCACCCAAATCGAATCAGGACAAAGGTGTCGGTGTTCGGCAATCCAAAATTCTTGGCGCGGCACTCCCAAGCCTACAAAAATCAGTTTTGGCTGCATTTGTTTGAGGCTTTCACGGAAGTCTTTCTCTTCATCTGCTGAAAGATAACCGTGTTGAGAAGCAATCGACAATCCGTTAACTTTTTGCTGCCAAGTTTTTGCCGCCGCAGCCGCCACTCCTGGGGAACCTCCAAAGAAAAATAGTGGTTCCGAATCAGGCAATTGTCCGGCTTGTTGCAGCAGCGATTCTGCTAATTCAATCCCCGGATAGCGCTGTGCCGGTTTGCCACGCAACCGCAAGTACAACACTACTCCCGAACCGTCGGGAATCACCAGTTCAGCAGAGCGAATTACATCCGCTAAGGCCTGATTTTGCTCGGCTTGCATGGCCATTTCAGCATTCAAAGTCACCACATGACTTCCTAACCCTTGATGCAGACGCTCCATCAGCCAACCTGCATAATCATCTAATATGTGAACTGGTAGTCCCAGCACTGAAAATTGCGGGCGCGATCGATCCATATTTTTTTCTTTTAGATTCCTACACACCTAGTTATTTAAATTAGCTTAGATTGGCGATCGACGCTAGAGCAGTTTTGGTCGCAAAAAACCTGGTTTGTGGCACCAAGAGTCTGTTAAGTCATCGTTCTGTGACCCAGAAACCGGGTTTTTGTAAGCGACGGGTCGCGCAAGTTCATTAGAGTTAGGCGGCCAAGTGCGATCGCTCATTAGTGTTCGATTTTTTTGACCGACCCGTCAGCGTACCATTCCATCGGTACTAGCTCAATTTTACCATTAATTTTCACTGTAGAGTAGACAACTTTCACGAAAGGAACGCTGTTGTTATTGTTGTTGTTGTTGCGGCTAGACATGGCAATTACCTTTTTGTGTTTGGATAACTGGAGAAATGATCTAATCTCTGATATATTTAAAAGTCTATTCCCCGCAAATCTACTCGCATCAGGAAAAAGAAGGAAAACGAAATGGCGATCGCAAAAACCCAGCGGCAAACCAGGTTAGATTATTACTACCAGCAAATCAAAAACATCATCCTCAAGCGCCAAAATCCAATTACTGGGTTGCTGCCGGCGAGTACCGCCGTTAACGCCCACGGCGACTACACAGATGCCTGGGTGCGCGACAACGTGTACAGCATTCTCGCGGTTTGGGGTTTGGGTTTAGCTTACCGCAAAATTGATGGCGATCAGGGCAGGACATTTGAACTAGAACACAGCACAGTCAAACTGATGCGCGGCTTGCTGTTTGCGATGATGCAGCAATCGAGCAAAGTAGAACGTTTTAAAAATACTCAGTCGCCGCTAGATGCCCTGCACGCTAAATACAATACTCAAACTGGAAGTATTGTTGTCGGTGATGACAAGTGGGGACATTTACAGTTAGACGCTACATCTATATTCTTATTAATTCTTGCTCAAATGACGGCTTCCGGGCTGCACGTAATTTTTACAATTGATGAAGTCAATTTCGTGCAAAATTTAGTTTACTACATCGGTAGAGCCTACCGCACGCCGGATTACGGAATTTGGGAAAGAGGTCATAAAATTAATCGCGGCAACGCAGAATTGAACGCCAGTTCAGTTGGCATGGCCAAAGCCGCCCTAGAAGCAATAAATGGGTTGGATTTGTTCGGGATTAAAGGCTCTCAAGCATCGGTCATTCACGTTTTGCCAGACGAAATTGCCAGAAGTCGCATAACTTTGGAATCGCTTTTGCCTCGCGAATCTAGCTCAAAAGAAGTAGATGCCGCTTTATTGAGCGTGATTAGTTTTCCGGCTTTTGCTGTTGAAGACCGAGAATTAATAGAACGGACTCGAAATAAGATTATTGACAAATTGCAAGGAAAATACGGCTGCAAGCGGTTTCTGCGCGACGGACACCAAACAGTTTTGGAAGATGCCGATCGCCTGCACTACGAACCCACAGAATTAAGGCAGTTCGAGCACATTGAATGCGAGTGGCCGCTATTTTTCACTTATTTATTGTTGGACGGCATATTTCAGGGAAATCAAGCTCAAGTGCAGGAGTACCAGCAGCGTTTGGAATCTCTAGCAGTCGATCGCTCTGGTTTGCCACTGTTACCAGAATTGTACTACGTCCCCGCCGAAAATATAGAAGCAGAAAAGCTAAATCCCCGCAGCCAGCAGCGCTTGCCCAATGAAAATATTCCCCTAGTTTGGGCGCAAAGTTTGTATTTTCTCGGTCAATTGCTGAACGAAGGATTAATCGCAGTTGGCGACATCGACCCGCTGGGAAGGCATTTGTCAGTGGGCCAACACAGAGAACCTTTAGTGCAAATTGCACTGTTAGCTGAAGACGAAGATTTGCAAGCAGAATTAGCCACTAACGGCATTGCCGCGCAAACCCCCAAACAGGTAGAACCAATTCAAGTCCGCCAGACTAAAGAATTATCAGCTATTTACACCCAAATTGGACGCAACGACCAATTAGGCTTAACTGGCCGCCCCGTGCGTCGTTTGCGGAGTTTAACAACTTCTCGGGTGTTTAAAATTCGCGAAGAGGCGATCGTATTTCTCCCCTCATTTTTGAACAGACAAGAGTTTTACTTAACTTTAGATTACCATTTTTTAGTAGCTCAAATCAAGAGCGAAATAGCTCAAATTCACCGCCACTGGTATCAGTTGGGACGCCCTACGGTAACGCTGATGCTGACTCACACGATGCTGGAAACTGGCCGGGAAGCGTTGTTAGAATTAATGAAGGAATTCCGGGATGGACACTGTAACAACACGCCAGTTAAACTCGGAAATCTTAAGCAGTTAATGCTGACCGCTGGCACAGAAAGAATTGATTTCATGCACGATTTTGAATTTACAGAATCTCCGGTGACAGGTGCAGTAGAAACGCGCAGCTATCTAACTTACAATCCTGAAAAAACTTGGCCTTTGGGACACACGCAAGAATTTAAATTAGAGTGCGAAACTAATACTCAATTCTTGCTAACTAGCCTCCGAGATTCAGAAAATTTGTACGAACAAATAGAGTTGCTGCACACGTTAGTTCGACTCAAAGGATTAAATTATGATACAGGATTTGGAGGTACAGAAGCCACTGTACAAGTTGTGGATTTGCTCAACGAAGTTTATACAAAAGCTGGAGAAAGTTCGCAATCAAAAATCCAATGGGCAGTCATCCGCCATGCCGCAGGTTTGCTGGACAAGGTTGATATCAGCTTGTCGGATGCGGTGACAGACATTTTGGTGCGGCAAAAACAGATTGCTGTGGGGAAAGCTTACAGCGAAGATTCGATAATTTCGCGGCCGGGTTCTTACACGGAAGTGATGGACAAAATTCGCCAATTCTGCGGAGAAGACATTCGCGATCGAGTTCTAACTCAAGAAGTTCTCATCTACCTTGGCCTGCTAATTAAAGCCGAACCGCAGTTATTTAAAGGCCTGCTGACGCTGAGAGTTAGCTACTTTATTTTGCTGCTGACTAGCGAGTTTGCCCGCGAATTGGGAGTTACGCAAAATGAAGCTTACGAACATTTAATGCAGCTAAGTCCCTTTGAAATCAAAAATCGCCTGCGCCAAGTGTTGACAGAATACGAGGAAATGAATCAAATCCTCAAACAGCAAGAATCCCTGCGCGTCAAACAGCCGGAAAAAGATATTGAATGGGTAGTAGCGCCAGTTTCTGAAGAACCAACAATGCCTGGGGGAGGATGGCGCCGGAAACGGCAAATGGAAGGTACTGTCAATCGCGTACCGAAGGATTTTTATCCGAGTGTTTGGGGACTGCTGCGGCACTGCAAAGGCTTGATTATTGGCGACAAATTAGAGCGGCGCAATCGGTTAGATAGCCATATCATTTTATCGGAAATGACCCCGGGCGAAAAGAATTTCGCGCTGCAAATCGAGCATTTGCTGAATAAAATTGTGGCGCCCGAATACCGACAAGTGAATATTGAGGCGCTGATGGAGTTGGCTGCGATCGCCCAGCGCAACCCTGAATTAAAAGTAGAAGAATACATCGTTTTAGATGTATTAGTCGGTCACGCAGTGCGGCTGAATTGGCAAGGAAAACATCCGGAAAGAGCCGATAAATACGACGAAGATAAAGCGGCGGCTTGGCAAGCTTTTTACAATACTTCGCCTTACGTTTGCGCGAGTCATGTACTCGATGCTTTCCGATTCTTGACAAAGTTTGGATAGATTGAGTGCGGGTGGTTAATACAAGTCTCGATTGACCGGTTTGTAGTAACGACTTCCGTCCTTTCTTTGCCAACTCATCAGCAAGGGCTAAAGTCCTAACTACACAGTTATTACATTTTTGCAACAAGTAAAGTAAACTGAATATTGGCAGTAAAATAATGTCAGCTATTAGCTCAATTACACGCGCCATCATCAAAGCATACTTAGAAGTTTTCATCGAAAACCTTATCAATCAATACAGAGGACGGCTAATACCGAAACTTGATATTCCAGCAGCATATTTATCATGCAAATCCTCTACAGAGCAATCCGAACTATTACAAACTGCTATCGTCCCGTCAGAGTTGCTCAGAATTAACGAGTTTGAAAGAGCTTTCAGCAGCCGCTTGGGCACAACCTATGAAGAATGTGCCAAACTCATTGCTTTGGAACATCACCAAGAAGCAAGCAGAAGCTATGAAATTTCTGGCGAAGTTAGCATAGAGGCTATTAATGAAATTGAGCGTCAGATAGCACTATTTGAGCAGTCAGCAGACAAAAACACAAATAAACCTGCTTTTGAAGAAATGATAGAAGCTGTTCTGGAGGCTCAAAAAACTAACCATTTAGTTCGGCGATCTGCCAAAGCAGATTTGTACGTGCTATCCCATGACGGGAGCCAATTTTTCTTTGAAATTAAAGGCTCAAAACCCAACAAAGGACAATGTTTGGAGGTAATTCAACGACTGCTGAGATTTCATTTACTTTGCGGACAGTCTCGCCCCGCTGCTCAATGTTATTATGCTATGGCTTACAATCCTTACGGGCCAAATCGTTCAGATTATAAATGGTCAGTGGCAAGGAAGTATACGCCTTTTGAACAAGCTGTCATTATGGGACATGAGTTTTGGAATATTATAGGGGGAGAGACTGCCTACGAAGAACTTTTGGATATATATCAAGAAGTTGGGCGGGAGAAGGGTAAGCATATGCTTGATGCTCTTGCTTTTGGATTTTAGTAAAGTACAATTTTCATTCCAGCAATATCTAGTCTTGAGGCAAAAACCTGTGATTAACAACAAACCGATAACTATTAGCCTCTTTGCTGGAGCATACGGTTTAGATTTAGGTCTAGAAAAAGCAGGATTTCAGACAGTAAGTTTAGTAGAAATCGAACCTGATGCTACCAAAACAATCTCTCTAAATCGTCCTCATTTATCCGTATCTGCTGTACCGAGAGATATTTGCGAAGTCCGCGCCCAAACTTTATTAGAAGAAGGCGGACAAATCTTAGGTTTAGATAGGCCTCTGCGCGCTGATGAAGTAGATTTAGTGACTGGTGGCCCCCCGTGCCAACCTTTCAGCACAGCCGGAAAACGGGGATCTGTTGGCGATCCGCGCGGCAGCTTATTTATGGATTTCATACGCATCGTTGACGAAATCAAACCCCGCTTTTTTATCATGGAAAATGTTAAGGGGTTGCTGTCAGCTCCGATTCGACATCGACCTCACGATCGCAGAGGTTTAGGTTGCCCCCAGTTAGAAGCTGATGAGATGCCCGGTGCAGCTTTACAAGTGATTTTGGCAGAGATGAAACGCATTGGTTATGAAGTTGTGTATGATTTGCTCAATACTGCTGATTACGGCGTTCCTCAAGTTAGAGAAAGAGTAATCTTTATTGGTTATAAAAGTAATGATTCAGTTACTCTCCCCCTCCCAAATTACAGTCAAAAAGGTACTGGTAAAAAAACCAAATGGCTGACGCTTAGAGAAGGATTAAAAGATTTAGTTGACCCTCAGCCAGAATTTGTCCCTTACTCAGAAAATCGTCTCAAGTATTTGCGTTTGTTAACCGCCGGCCAAAACTGGAGGGATTTACCCAGCGAATTAAAAGAAGCAGCAATGGGAGGGGCATATAAATCTGAAGGCGGTAAAGTTGGTTTTTATCGACGCTTAGCGTGGGAGAAACCGTCGCCTACTGTCACAACGAGTCCCCATCAAAAGGCTACAGATATGTGTCACCCTGATGAATTACGTCCTTTGAGTGTCAGAGAGTGCGCGCGAATTCAGACATTTCCGGATGAGTGGGTTTTTCATGGCTCAACAACTTCTAAATACCGACAGATTGGGAATGCGGTTCCTGTATTATTGGGAAAGGCGATCGGTGAATATCTTTACCAGGTCATTAAAGGCGATCGAGTACAAGGGCGAGAAATATTTAAACAACTTTCCTTGTTCGCATAACTCAAACTTGAATTTAACTTGAGGATACATAAAAGTGTCAGATCAACTTCATGAATTGTTAACATTTGTCTTGGAAAAGGAAGTGGGATTACCTGGCAGAAAGTCTCAATCTTTCGCGGGTCACTTTGCAGATTTAGAAGAATTCATGAGTTTGACAGCACAAACACTTAGAAACGGTATCAGCAGTATTTCTGGCAAAAGAGCTCTTAAATTTACTCCTGATGAGATTGAACGCATTTTAGCATTTATATCTTCAGGCAAGCTTTCGCTGCAACTTACGATCGCTGAAAATTTTTTAGGCAGTATTTGTCGAGATTTTACTGGGCGACAGCTAGTTATGGTGGAAAATCTGACTTTAGGGAAAATTCATCCCAACCCATTTTTAATCAGGGCGTTAAATCTGGACACTCCCGAAGAAGTTGTCAGGCTTAATGTTTATATGACTGCTACTAGGTCTATTGTAACTTCAATGGGATTTTTTATCCAAAAACTATTGATATCTTGCTCTGAAAGTGCAGAAAGTCCGCCGGAAGAGTCAGGATGGGACGCAATTAAAACTACCAGTGATGGCGAGAAATGCTGGATACAGGTAAAAAGCGGCCCGAATGATATGGATAAAGACCAGATAGTATATTGGGCGGCGAAAATTGAGGAAAAAATTCAGGAGGGCGATCGCGCTTATATTGGTATAGCTTACGGCAAAAGAACTAATAAAACTGTAACACTTGGTTTACTGAAGCAAATTTTGCCCAATTCGGAAATGATAACTTTAATCGGTCGAGAACTGTGGGATTTTGTTAGTGAAGATACTCGCTATACTGTGAATCTGTTTGAAGTTTTGCGTCAGTCAGCTAGTCAAGTTTTAGCGCAAAGTTCTATTGATGAAGCTATAGAAAGGTGTAGCGATCGACTAATCGCTGAATTTATCGGGAAGTACGGCGAGGGAAGTCAAGGTGTTTTTAACTATATAGCAGATATATTTTGAGTGACAGCTTTGCAGTAGCCCAGAAGCGCTACTGCAAACCCCATACTACAAAACCCCTTTAGAACTAGGAATCCGACTGGCGCGCCGCGGATCGATTTCCACCGCCATCCGCAGAGCTCGCGCAAATGCCTTAAACGCCGCTTCTACAATGTGATGAGAATTCCCGCCCTGCAACTGTCGAATGTGCAGTGTCATCTGAGTGTGGTTCACCACCGCCGAAAAAAACTCTCTCACTAATTCAGTATCGTAAGTGCCGATCCGCTGGTTGGGAATTTCCAAGCCGTAACTTAAGTGAGGCCGTCCCGAAAAGTCTAGCACTACTTCAATTAAAGCTTCATCCAAAGGTGCGATGAAATGCCCGAAGCGAGAAATGCCCGATCGATCCCCGACAGCTTTTGCTAGCGCCTGGCCCAAGGTAATTCCCACATCTTCGTTCGTGTGGTGGTCGTCAATCTCCAAATCCCCGATCGCCTGCACGTCCAAATCGATCAATCCGTGAGAAGCAATCTGGTGCAACATATGGTCTAAAAACGGAATCCCCGTAGACGCCTTGCAAGTTCCCACACCGTCGAGATTGAGGCTGGCAGTGACATCCGTTTCCAGTGTCGTGCGTTTCACCAAGGCGGCCCTAGCTGGTTGAACTGAAGTTGCAGGAGGTACAGAAGGGCGATCGATTATCTCCATAATTCGCAATTGGTCATTCATTAGTTATTGATAATTAGTAATTTGAGAACGGGATTTTTTTAGTGTTGAGTCTCAAGCGAGGGGCTGGTTCTGCATGCAACTGACATCAGATACCAATGTCAATCAAGGGATTTTTGGTGGGTGGGGGCGGGTTTATTTAACCTGTCTGTCACCGGAGAAAGTTTTTGGTGAACCCGCCCCTACAGGTTCTTGAAAATGGTGCAAGAAGATGCGAGATAAAACTTACTTGTTAAAGTTAAAGTTTATGATCTCAACCCGCCCCTGAATAACTCAAAATTTTCGACAACTGTTACATTCCCATGATTTCGTAACCGGCATCGACATACAAAATTTGACCCGTAATTCCGCTAGCGAGATTGCTGCACAGAAAAGCCGCAGCATTTCCCACTTCCTGCTGAGTCACCGTCCGCCGCAGCGGGGCCACTTCCTCAACGTGGTGGATCATGTCCAGAATACCGCCAACTGCTGACGAAGCCAGAGTCCGAATCGGGCCAGAAGAAATCGCATTTACCCGAATATTTAACGGGCCCAGTTCAGCAGCCAGATAGCGAACATTCATTTCCAAAGCCGCCTTAGCAATTCCCATCACATTATAGTTAGGAACTACCCGGACGCCGCCCAAATAAGTCAGGGTCACAATACTGCCACCCTCGGCCATCAGGGGTTTAGCAGCAGCACAAAGCCGCACCAGCGAGTAAGCGCTAATATCCAAAGCATTGGAGAAACCTTGGCGCGAAGTGTTGGTGAAATCTCCCGACAACTCGTCCTTGCCGGCAAAAGCCAGACAGTGGATCAGGACATCTAACTTGCCCCATTTTTCGGCGATGGTTTGAAAAGTAGACTCAATTTCGCTCTCGTCTTGGACATTGCAGGGCAAATACAGACTGGGATTGAGCGGTTCCACCAGTTCAGCGACTTTGCGCTCGTGCTTGCCTTTCTCGTCCTTCAAATAAGTTATGCCGAGGTTTGCCCCAGCTTTGTGGAGCTGCTGAGCGATGCCCCAGGCGATCGAGCGATTGTTGGCAATGCCCGTAACAAGAGCATTTTTTCCGGTCAAATCTATCATCTGTAGTTTATCTAAAAGCAACTTGCACCGTTCTCATTGGCTCTCTGCGACAACCCCGCCAGTTTAGACACAACTGATTCAGATTTAACTGATTGAGACACAATTGAGACACAATTGATATTAATTTTGCTGTGGAGCTACATGGGGGCGGAATTGAAAAAGTTAAGAGAAGGGCTAGATTTAATCATACAGTGCGTGTTTACCTTAACATTAGATGGAAGTAACAGAATCCTTGGATATTGGAGGTTGGGCAGTATATTTACTCAATAAGGTTAATCGGCAAGTTATAAAGTATTGATTAGTACAAAGGATCTAGTCGTGACGCATGATAGACCGCTAGCAGCCGTGTTCCGCCAAATCAGCGGCGGGGCGTTTCCACCCATTGTGGAAACCTTTGAACGGGGCAAGACAATTTTTTTCCCTGGAGACCCGGCTGAGCGCGTCTACGTTCTCATTAGAGGTGCTGTGAAGCTCTCCAGGGTGTACGAAGCAGGGGAAGAAATTACAGTCGCCCTCCTGCGCGAAAATAGCGTATTTGGGGTGCTGTCTCTGATTACGGGACACCGATCGGACAGGTTTTACCACGCGGTAGCCTTTACACCGGTGGAATTGATCTCGCTGCCGATCGAACAAGTCGAGAAAGCGCTCAAGGAAGACCCGGAATTGTCGATGGTGATGCTGCGGGGGCTGTCGTCTCGGATTTTGCAAACCGAGATGATGATCGAAACGCTGGCTCACCGAGATATGGGTTCGAGACTCGTCAGCTTTTTGCTGATTCTGTGCCGGGACTTTGGCGTACCCGGTACAGAGGGGATTACGATTGATTTGAAGCTGTCCCACCAGGCGATCGCCGAAGCGATCGGCTCGACGCGGGTAACGGTGACTCGTTTGCTCGGAGATCTCAGGCAAGAAACAATGATCTCGATCCACAAGAAAAAGATCACAGTCCACAACCCGGTGGCCCTAAGCCAGCAATTCACTTGATGCCGAGAAAGTATAGGATTTTGGATTTTGGATTTTAGATTCAATCCAAAATCCAAAATCCAAAATCTAAAATCGGAATGACTGCTGGATACATCCTGGTATTTGTAATTTTAGTGTTGGGGGGTGTGATCGCCACTGTCAGCGATCGCCTTGGGACGAAAGTCGGCAAGGCAAGGTTGAGTTTGTTCAAGCTTCGCCCCCGCGATACTGCTGTTGTTGTGACAGTAATGGCCGGCAGCATCCTGTCAGCACTGACTCTGGGCATTTTGTTTGCTACTAGCAAGCCGCTGCGAACGGGAGTTTTTAGAATAGACGAGATTCAAAAAAGGCTCAACAACGCCCGCCGAGAAATCAACCAGGCCACTCAAGAAAAAAATCTAGTTGAAAGTGAATTAGCTCAAGCCAGAGCCGCTCAAGCGCAAGCTAGAGCCAATTTAGAGCAAATTAATCAATCCCTCCAAGCAGCTAATGCCGAGCAAGCTCGGACGCAAACAAAATTAAACTCGCTGCGGGCCCAGCTCAACAGCGTGCAAGCAGCCAAGTCTAAAACTGAAGAGCAGTTAAGTCAGGTAGAAGCGGCTAAATCTAAGACAGAAGAACAGCTCAGCAGTGTGGAAGCGGCTAAATCCCGCACCGAAGAACAATTGAAACTGGTTGAAACGGCCCGATCGACTACACAAGCTCAGCTCGATCGCACCGAGAACCAATTGAAAACAGTTTCTGCTCAAAAAACGACTTTAGGCTCGGAAATCGCCCAACTGCAAGAAGAGCGCCAACAGTTAATCGAGCAGCGAGATCAGGTAAAAACTCAAATTGCCCAGCGCGATCAAGAAATTGCCAAGCGAGAGAGAGAAATTGCCAAGCGAGACGCAGCAATTGTCGATCGCAACGAACTAATTGCCCAGCGAGACAAGGAAATTGCTCAGCGGGTGCAAAATCTGGCAGAGCGCGATCGAACTATTGTCGAGCGCGACAAAGTAATTGCCGAGAGGGAAGCACTCCTAGAAACCTTGGCACAGCAACAAGCTCAACTCGAACAGCAACAAACTTTATTGCAGCAACAAGTGCAAGTTTTGGAACGCGATTTTCAGGCAATCCGCGAGGGTACAGTTGCCATCAGGCGCGGTCAAATTTTAGCTGCTGGCGTGGTTCGCATTATCGAACCCGGTATGGCGAGTGGCGCGATCGATCGACTTTTGCAAGAAGCAAATAAAACCACCGTCGGACTGATGCAGCCGGAAAATACCAAGGTTAGGGATCAGGTTATTCAAATTACTAAAGCAGAAATCGATCAACTCATTAGTCAGATTAAAGACGGTCAAGACTACGTGGTGCGAATTGTTGCCGGCGCTAATTACCTGCGGGAAGAAAAGCTAATTAAGGTATTTGCAGAAGCAGAAATCAATCGAGTGGTTTTCCGGGCTGGAGATGTGATTGCAGGGGTTGCTGTCGATCCGGTGACTTTGACCGACGAACAGGTGCGGCAGCAGTTGCTGCAATTGATAGAAGCTTGTCAATTTCGCGCTCGCCTGATCGGCGTTGTCGGCGGTAGAGTCCAAGTGGCCGACAGTCAGATTGAAACTTTAGCTGGTTTTATCGAGCGATTGCAGCAGTACGAGAAACCGCTGGACGTTCAGGCGATCGCCGCAGATGTCACTTACATTGCCGGCCCGCTTAAAATAGATTTAGTTGCTCTTGAAAACGGAGTCGTTGTTTTCCGCACCGGACAACAACCACCGGGGAGCGGAGATGTGAAAGTTAAATAATAAGTGCGATCGATCTATCGAATTTTAGCAAAAATTTTGGGCGATAAAATTACAATTTTGCTTGACATTTTCGCGCCCTTGAGATATCATTAAATCATGGGAATCCGTGCCGCCATATATATAGCAATCGTAGGGTGTGTCGCCACCAAAAATCTGGAAGCACCACCAACAATCTCACAGCGACGCACCATACCCAATTAGTAGGGTGTGTCGCCACCAAAAATCTGGAAGCACCACCAACAATCTCACAGCGACGCACCGCACCGCTAAGAGCGCAAAGAGAGAAAATAAGAATCGATCCCTGAGATATTGACATCACAGAACAAAATTTTGCTCAATTAAAATGCAGGAGCGTGCGGTGTAATGTCAGAGAATCAAAATCAACCCAGAGAATACGATGCCGTCCTTGGCGGTCAAAATTCAATTCCTGTCAATGCTGCGGTACTCGGAGGCATACCCGGTGTTAAAAGCCGCTTAGTCTCACCCATTGTCGAAGTGAGAATCGCCGCCCTCTCTGAAGCACTGAAATATGGAGAAGCAGGTTTAGATTTGATAATTCAAGCATTGCACGATGAATCGATGCAGGTGAAATTCGCTGCCTATTTACTCCTGAAAGATAGAGATGACTTAAAGACTAAACCTCCGTTTCAAGACTATCTCCCTGTATTTGAATTTGATGTCATCACAGTCGATGCCTATGGAAAAGAAAACAGTCGTAGAAAGTCTTCTGCTCATTACCTCAGAGAAGACTTAGGTAATGGAGTTGTACTCGAAATGGTTTACATTCCCGGAGGCACATTTATGATGGGTTCGCCCCCCACAGAGGCAGGTAGCCGGCATCACGAACGTCCGCAGCATCAAGTAACTGTACCAACTTTTTATCTAGGAAAATACCCCATCACTCAAGAACAGTGGCAAGCAGTGATGGGACATAACCCATCGAAATTTAAAGGTGCGAAACGACCTGTAGAAAAAGTAACTTGGAGGGGTGTGGTATCTTTTTGTCAGAAGTTGTCCGAGAAAACAGGGAAAAACTATAACTTGCCGAGTGAGGCCGAATGGGAATATGCTTGTCGGGTCGGTACGACAACAGCTTTTCACTTCGGGGAAACTATTACTCCAGATTTAGTGAATTATCAGGGCTATTATCCTTACGCTTGGGCGCCGAAAGGACTTGACCGCCGAGAAACTACTCCCGTGGGAAGTTTTCCCCCAAATGGGTTTGGCTTGTACGATATGCACGGCAATGTTTGGGAGTTGTGTCAGGATCGCTGGCATGATAACTACAATGGCGCACCCTCTTTCGGCAGCGCTTGGGACACAAGCGGTTCTCTCGATCGAGTGCGTCGTGGAGGTTCGTGGGACTACGATGCGTTCGATTGCCGTGCTGCCAACCGTTCCTACACTGTTGGGGGCGGCTCGAACAGGAATTTGGGTTTTCGCGTTGCTGCTTTGCTGCGGCTTCCGGTTTTCTCCTCTTCCCTGTGAGGACTCTTCTTTGCCCTTTATCCTGTTTCCCTTTTTCCCTTTGCACTATTTCATCTTTCCCCTTTTGCGTGCGTCAGCGCGCTTTAATTTTTTTTTTGCACTCATCTTTGCACCCGATTCAAAATAGTAGGGTGCGTCGCCATCTGCAATTTGCAAATCAAATAGACAATTTCATAGCGACGCACCGCCTGCACAGGGGTGAGAGAAACCGGTTTTTTTGCGCGGGGAGTCAAAGAAACCGGGTTTTTTCGATAAATTAAAACGGGAAGTAAAGATTATGGCAAAAACCCGGTTTCTGATTTTAGGCATTATATGGCGGCACGGATTCCCATGATGATATAATATGTCAATCCTGCAAAAAAGTCAAGCAAAATAAGTGCGATCGCCCGCAAAGATTTTGAGACATTCAAGAATGCAAGTGTCAGATTAGATATAAGTTGGCGATGGGTTTACTCGACTACAACAGCGCAACTACAAACTTATTAATACAGAACTAATAAATATGATTTTAGGTTTCGATCCAGGTAAAGACAAGTGCGGCATAGCTGTAATGGGTAGAGATAAGAAGGTCTGCTACCATCAAGTTGTGCAGTCGGAAGCAGCGATATCTACTATTCAATCTTTGTGCGAACAGTTTTCGATTGAGTTATTGGTACTCGGAGATCAAACGACTTCTAAGAGTTGGAAACAAAAATTGACGCAGAGTTTGTCGCCTGCGCTCAAAATTGTTCAGGTGGACGAGAGGTACAGCAGTTTAGAAGCGAGGGAACGCTACTGGCAAATGTACCCTCCGACTGGGCTTTCTCGCTTGATTCCGAAGGGAATGCGGACGCCGCCGAGACCAGTGGACGATATTGTGGCGATTGTCCTAATTGAAAGATATTTGAACAAAGAGTTGACAGTTGACAGTTGACAGCGAGGTTTTCAAGCAAGTTCTAAAAACTTTGGGTTTCGTGGGAAATCCTATTTTTTACTGAATCAGTTAAATCTAGCTAATCTTGTTGAACCATCCACACCAAGAATCCTAAAATGGTTTCCACAGGAAGCAGCGGATAATCGGTAAGGTCGATCGTCACTGTGGTTCCTGAAAGCTTGAGAAAGCGCCATTGAGTGCCGCTGCTGATACAACCGTAGATAGTTGCGATCGGGTGTTCTGCTGCTTCATTAAAGCGCTGTGCCGCTACCATTTCAGCAATACATTGACCGATACCTTCGTTCAGATCGGCTTTTTTTGCTTCCACAACTACGATCGCGGGTGCTTCTACGGTAAGCTGTTCGGGCGATCGGCTAATTAAAAAATCGACGTATCCGGTGAGCTCGCAACTGGGGTCAACATTGAATTCCCGTCCCGAAAATAAACTGATTTGGCGGTTCATCAAGCGCCGGACTTCTTGCAAAACTGGGTAGACAATGGCTTCCGATCTGGCTTTTTCTGAACCAACTGCGATCGTCCAAGGCAAATCTTCTAATTCGCTACTCAATCTCGGACTGGGATTAATTGATTCTACCTCTGGAAAAAACCGAGTTCCCTCCACGATAGTTAACTTAAAGTCTTTTTTAGCTCTAGTAATTGTAAATTGACTGTAAGGCATAATCTGATAGCTTTTTTGATAATACAGACTTTTATTCTTATAATTATGCCTAAATTTGAAAGAATCTGCAATTTGTTTGAGTTCAGCTAATAAAATGTACCCTGAATTAATCAGAGCGATCGTTGAATAACACTTAGTGCTACTTAATGACAGCTTCGGTCAAAATTACCTTACCATTCTGCCGGACTTGCAGGCGTTGGGGGTTAATCGAATATATAATATTGCCGTTAGTCGCTTCATAAGTTCCGTCGTCACCTGTAGTTACTTGCATTACATTGATTTGGCTGCCATTGAGTTTGCTGAGGCCTCGGTAAAAAATATCCCCTTCCTGGGTTTTGCAAATGTATATAGAAAAGTTGGGCGTGGCGAAAAATTGCACCATTTCGGCCCTCGGACATCCTTCAACTTGAGCAATTTGCAGCGGTTGATTATTGCCCAAAGTGTTGGGTGCGATCGCCCCAAATTTGGCAATTGGTTGATTTAGTGCAGTTGCTTTTGCTGAGGCTGTCAAAAAGCAGATCGCACTAATGCCTGCCATAACTAGAACTACTCCTTTAATGCCCTTAACTCTCTCTTTATAAAACATCTTGTCACTCCTGGTTTTGACTATATAATTACATCTTAAGCTATCTTTGCTGGATATTAATAATATTTAATATCAGAGGTGAAAGGTGCAGGAATACGGTACACCCTCGGTTTAAGTAAGGTGTGAACTGTGTACGCTACACCAGTGAAAATACATAAGTGTGTCAATGCGATCGATGGAAAGCAATCTCTTGTATTTATGACAGTTTTAAGATTTTATGACTTGTTCACGCTGATCTGAGAAACCGGGGTTCTTGATATATTTCTCGTTACTAAACCTTTGATTTTCCTAGAAACCGGGTTTCTCGCCCCCGATGCGATCGCGAACTAACTCAGTTACACAGTAATTGTTTATTGGCGCTTAGCTATTTAGTGAATAATAAAAAGGGAAACAGAAGATACATTTTTCCTCCCATTTCCCATTTTTTAAATAACCGTCGTCCTGACTGCAAACCTGTAATTAATTAACTGCTGCCAAGTGTTTGCCTTTGATTTCCACAGGCGCGGTTAATGCCTCTTCCAAATCCGCACAGCCGAGTTTCTCCTCCAAAATAGCCATCACTTCGCGCCCGAAATCATTGGAATTGCGCTGCCAAGCTTCTAAACAAATTTGCCCGAAAAACGAACCCAAAGGTTCGGGATTCCACAGCAACTTGCGCGCTGTCCAAGGCATCAAACTCATGGGATCGTAACCAGGTTGCAGAATCTCCTTTTTAAAGGCGTATTCTTCTAAAATAGTGTGCGGCTGCAACCCGATAAAGAAAATCGCGGGTTCTACTTTATCGGCTCCGAAAATCCGCTCTAATTCTCGGTGATAAGCAATAGTTTGTCGGATGGTTTCAAAGGTTTCGTCTATGACGTTAAACGAGTAATTCACGGAAACCACATCGTTGTAACCGGCTGCTTTTAAATCGCGGCAATTTTCCAAAACGACTCGCAAGTTGTAGCCCATCCGCATTTTACGAACCAGTTCCTGGGAACCGCTGGTGATGCCGATTTCAAAATAATTCATCCCCGTTTTTACCATCAAATCGCACAATTCGGGTGTGAGATTATCCGCACGGATGTAAGCAGCCCAGTGTATGTCGTCCATACCGGCGGCGATGATTTTTTGCAATAATTCAACTGCATCATCGATGAATTTGCGTGCCGGGATAAATTGAGCGTCGGTAAACCAGAAATTGCGGATACCTCGATCGTACAATTGCCGAATCTCCGCCACCACCTCATCCGCCGGATTGATCCGCACTTGTTTCCCTTCAATCACCGTATAAATGCAGTAACAGCAATTATGAGGACAGCCGCGCTTGGTTTGGACTCCGACGTAGAAGTCCATATCCTGTAGATAATAGGAAAATTCCGGCCAAATCGTTTCGATGTAGTTATAATCGCAGGCAGTTTTCTCGATGTTGGCTGGCTTTTCGTGAATTAGCTTCGCGCGCGGCACAGTTTCTCCCACCACATAACACCTTTCCTCGGCCAAATCTTCGCCCTTAATCAACTTCTCCAGCAAAGCTTCGCCTTCCCCCACCGAAACCACAGTTCCCGTCGGCAAACTGCGTCCCAACTGCTCGTAAAACACGCTCACAGCACCGCCGCCGACCACTGCACGAGCTTCGGGGCGGTATTTCCGGGCCCGCTTCAATCCGCGCTTAACCAGTCCCAGATTGCGCCAGAGTTCGGTGTAGTAAGACGCTGCTAAACGCAGTCCTCCGAGGGCTCCCCGGAACTTGATCAGCAGATTTTTGGCGTAGTAAAACTCGAAGGCATTTTGCAACGGGTTGCCGCCTCTGCCGCCCACGGGCGCGTAAATTTGAATGTCCCGCCAAGAGAAAACCAGCAGAGTCGGCTTAAACTCGTCTATGCTGGCATCTAAAGCTTTAGCGAAATCCAGGGGTGGTACGGCACCTAAATCGAAAATGCGCTGTTCGACATCGGGAAACAGCTTGTGTACGTGATCCGAAAGATAGACAACTCCGATCGGGAAAATCGGATTGCAAGGGAGGCGAACGTACAGGACTCGGTTTTCTCGGTTTTCCATGATTGCCATATCCTAAAGTGGAACTTTTTCAGCTATGTTAATATTCTTTTAATATAACTTTACAATATGTCTAATTTTCGCAATTTGATATTAAATATTCTTAAATTTTTAGAGCGGGCTAAAAGCCGAGCTTGTTGGTGTCGATCGGCGAGAGCAGCAGAAAAAAGCTAATTTTTAAGTCAATACAGCGTATTTTGAATGAAAATCCCAGCGGGGAGTCAAAAAAACCATATTTATCCGATGAGAGTTTAAGTTAAGTTCGATCGGTCTCTCATGTATTAGGGAGTTGGTAGTCGGCTTTACAGTAGGCGGGATCACCTAGTGTTAGCCTGAGAAGATAACTAAAACTTTTAGGCAAGGCTCCCTCAGCAGTTATGGCTCAAATTCTTGACCCCGTACCCTCAGACACCGACAGCAAGATTCTGTGCTGCTACGTCAACGCCACCAGTCAGATTCAGATTGCTCGCATCGCCAACATTCCTAACTGGTACTTTGAACGAGTAGTTTTTCCCGGACAGCGCTTAGTGTTTGAAGCGATGCCCGCTGCAGCATTGGAAATTCACACCGGGATGATGGCCAGTGCAATTTTGTCGGATAAAATTCCTTGCGATCGCTTGCAGATTAACGAAGGCCCCTATTCAAAAGTCAATCCTAGCAGATCCCCAGAGGCAGTTCCGGGCGATCGAACAGCAATGACGGGCCGCCCCAAATCGCGAGAAATCTCAGAACCTTTGACTGTTCCAGCGCTAACCGCCGTTGATTAATCGGAGTTGTGAGTTTTGAGTTATATAATTGTCAGTTAATTGATAACTCCGCGCTCAAAATTCCAACTTCTGCAAAGCGGTAAAAACTCAACACTTAAGAATCAAAGTTTCTGAAATGAATTTTAGATCAAAACTCACAACTGCAAAGATTGTCCGGTTTTTCGTATTTCTCTGAGTTTTGTTGGCGGGCTCGACAACTGTGCAAAAATATCATGAAACAGCTTCTCGAATTTCAGCCATGTCAGCACAACCTATCGCCTCTTCCCCATCTTCGGCCCCAGTATTTGAGCCGGCGGTATTCCGGCTTTCTCCCCTAATTAGAATCACGCTGTTGAGCTTGTACACAGCGCTGACAATTCCCTTGCCCTTTTTGTCGGAAGTAACGAAAGCAGCCGTTCCTCCCGCCGCACTCTGGGCGGCAATTATTGTCGGCGCTGCAGGCCTGTACGGCGTGCTCAGTGAAAGGGTAATTTTGAGCGAGGAAGGGATTGAAGTCACATATCCCAAGTGGTTTCCGCGTTTTTTTCGCAAGGGTTGGTCGCTACCTTGGACTGAGGTGAAAGCTCTTAAACCTCGATCGACCGGTCAAGGAGGTTTAGTTTACTATTTTTTGAGTCATTCGGGTGAAGGTTATTTGCTGCCAATGCGAGTGGCTGGGTTTGGTAAATTAGTCGGTTTGGTGGAAGCAAAAACAGGTATTGATACTAGAGATGTCCGCCCTTTGTCGCAGCCTTGGATGTATCTTATTTTACTTTTATGTACGCTGCTGTTGCTGTTGGTGGATGCGTGGACTATTGTTACGGCGATCGGGCTTAAAGGCAATCTGTAATATTATCTCCGGTACAACTCACCGAAGAGCACCATTCTCGCTTAACAGGCTTTCCGGCCTGTTCCACAAGAAAATTCAGTCTTTGTGGAATAGGCCGGAAAGCCTGTTCATAAAAAGCTTATTGAGAATGGTGCAATATCTCCGGTACAAGAACCGTTATAGAGTTGGTAGTGAAGACTTCAGTCCTCATAAAACTTGCTCGGATTATTGACTGTTATTAGAAATCAATGACAGTTTTTCTGATTTTATAAGATCGATTTCTATTTTTTTTGATTCAGCCTCGACTTATTTTTAAGTTGCCTCCAAGACTGAAAAGCTAGTTGCGTACCCGAACTCAAAACTTGTTTTTTGTTTGTGATGAACATTATTGTTTAATTTTGTTTATAGCGAACTTTTCGGAAGCCAATTTTGCTAATATTATTAAGTTTTTATAAAAAAACATACCACTACAAGTAATTGGGATAAAATAAACATCATTGATTTTTGGGTGTTAGACTTCCCTCAGACAAAACTTACCCGAAATACTAATTTTATCTTAGAATTAGTTGTGGTTCATCATGTATTTTTTCATTAAATTCACGATGTGATGTGAATGTAAATAGTTATTAACGCATTTAATCTCATTGTTGAATAGATCGACTAAAAGCTGACAAATTTAGCGTGAATATATTTAGCAATTCCCAGCAAGTATCAGCGTTAAAGCTTAGCTATGAATTCCTCTTAAAGACTTTTAGTGAGAACATAGAGAATGAGTACCAAAAAGTCATTGTTTATACCTCGGCGTCAAGTAATTCGTGGGATTTTATCTACTACAGCGTTTGCAGTCACATCGCGCCTTTGGACTGGATGTACTCCTGCTAAAGAGGTTCAAGCTACATCATCTGGCAAAGATAAGCCAATTGTGATGGGATTTATTTATGTGGGTCCCAAAGATGACTACGGCTACAATCAAGCCCAAGCCGAAGGGAACGCTGGGGTTTCAAAATTAGCCTGGGTAAAAACCGTAGAGGAAGCAAATGTTCCTGAAACTACATCGGTACAAGAAACCATGAGGAACATGATTGAACAGGATGGGGCAACGGTTCTGTTCCCTACGTCCTTCGGGTACTTTGACCCCCATATTCTGAAACTGGCAAAGGATTACCCGGAGGTACAATTCTTCCACTGCGGTGGACTTTATCAAGAAGGTAAACATCCAAATAACGTTGGCAGCTATTTTGGCTACATTGATGAGGGTGAGTATGTAGCAGGCATTGTTGCCGCCCACGCATCTAAAACCGGAAAATTAGGATTTATTGCTGCTAAACCCATACCCCAAGTATTACGCAATATCAATAGCTTTACATTAGGGGCACGGAGTATTAAGCCAGAAGTTACAACTCAGGTAATTTTTACAGGAGATTGGTCTTTGCCTGTTAAAGAAGCTGATGCTGCTAATAGTATGGCTGACCAGGGTGTTGATGTAATTACCTGTCACGTAGATAGCCCCAAAGTGGTGATGGAAACGGCAGAGAAACGAGGCATTTTCTGTACTGGCTACCATGCGAGTCAAGCCCAACTTGCGCCCAAAGGATATTTAACAGGTGCCGAGTGGGACTGGACGAATGTCTATTCTAAGTATGCTGAAATGCTTAATGCTGGCAAGACGCTGATGAACGGAGGCATTCCCCATTTAGTACGTGGTGGTTTGAAGGATGGTTTTTTGAAGCTGTCGCCCTACGGTAGCACTGTAACGGCGGAAGCGAAAAAGGATGCTGATGCTGCTAAGAGTAAGTTTCTTGATGGCAGCATGGTCATTTATAAGGGGGAAATAAAAGATAACACCGGGAAAGTTGTGATTGCTGAAGGTAAGGATTACAAGCAGCAAGACGCAGAACTAGAAAAGATGAATTGGCTGGCATCAGGCGTCATCGGTAAAGTTACGAGTTAATTAGGATCGCGAATTAAATAATTTACACTCTTGAAAGTGGGGAGTAGGGGTTGGGCGTCCCGCCCGCCCTTTCTGGACGGGCGGGACGCCCATCCCACAAGAACCATCACGCATTGTAAGTTATTTAATTCTCATTCCTAAGAAAGTATTTCAGGCCCGTCGGCAACTGCTATACAAGCAAGTTTTTCATTCAACACTCATCATTTTCTTAGTAATTCATCTTTTATTCTGATGATGATTAACCGTCAAAACTGGCGTACAACTTTGGAAGCGGTTTGTATCCCGATCGCCGCCATCGTCTTCTCATTGGTATTGTTTGGAATTTTTTGTGCGGCGGCTGGATCTAATCCCTTTGCTGTCTATGCCTCAATCTACAAAGCAGCGTTTGGCAGTTGGCATTCATTCCAAAACACCCTGATCAGGGCTGCACCGTTGATGTTGAGTTCTCTGTGTACGGCTTTGCCTGCCCGTTTGGGGTTGATGATTATCGGCAACGAAGGCGCTTTAGTAGTTGGGGGTCTGGGGGCTGTCGCCGCTGGACTGGCTTTATCTTCTGCACCGCCGACGTTAGTGCAAATTGCAATGGCGCTGGCAGGAATTGTCTGTGGAGGTGTGTGGATTGGTGCAGTGGGAGCTTTGCGCTATTACCGGGCAGTGAATGAGACAATTAGCAGCTTGTTGTTGAATTATATTGCGATCGCCCTGCTGAATCATTTAGTCGGCGGCGTGATGCGTGACCTCAGCAGTCTCAATAAAATTTCTAGTTACCCGATTCCTGATGTGAATATGTTGGGGAATATTCCAGGAACCCGCGTTCACTACGGTCTAATTTATGGGTTGGTTGCTTGTGCGATCGCCTACTTCCTGATCCAACGTACTACATTTGGCTTTGCAGCTAGAACAGCAGGAGGTAACATCCGCGCTGCTCGAATTGCCGGACTTCCTGTCGGCAAGTTGACAATGGCAATCTGTTTCCTAGCTGGCTCTTGTGCGGGTTTAGCAGGCATGGTGGAAGTCGCAGCCGTGCATGGTCGAGCTAACGAATCACTTAATGCTAACTATGGCTACAGCGGTATCTTAGTCGCATTCATTGCTCGACACAACCCTATTGCTGCAACTATTGTGGCAATTCTGCTTGGTGGCATTCTTGCTAGTGGTGGCATCTTGCAACGGGCACATGGACTGCCCGATGCAACGGTTTTAGTGTTCCAAGGGTTGGTTTTTTTGGTAGTTCTGTATAGCGAATCGCTCTACGGACGTTTGCCATTTTTCAAAGAACGGTCAACCGATCGCCCTCAGCAGCCACCTTCTAGCGAGCAGCCATCAATAGCCACTGTCTAAGCAATACGTTAAGCCAAAATCTCAAATCGGAGGAATCCACAATGGCAGCAGAAGTATTAGGTTGGTGGGGAGTACCTTTAGGTATCTTGGCAGGAACTTTGCGGGGTAGCGCTCCATTTTTGTTCGTCAGTTTGGGCGAATGCCTAACTGAAAAAAGCGGCAAGATTAATTTGGGGTTAGAAGGGACACTGTTAACGGGTGCGATGAGTGCCTATGCTATTTCTTATCAGACTGGATCGCCTTGGTTAGGTGTTTTAGCCGCTGGTCTAGCGGGCATGGTACTAGGTTGTATCCACGCTTGGCTGTGCATACAACCAAAAGTAAACGACATTGCCGTAGGCATCGCCATGATTATTTTTGGTAGCGGCATTGCTTTCTTTTTTGGCAAACCTTTTATTCAACCAAGTGCCCCCCAGTTGCCTAGTTTCCCTCTGGGTGCTTGGAGTCATCTGCCTCCGGTGCAATCAGCGCTACAAATTTGTCCCCTATTTTTGTTAGGTGTAGCGATCGCACCTCTAATGCAGTGGTTTTTTAAATCAACTCGCTGGGGGTTATTCATTCGTGCAGTTGGGGATAGTCCCGATGCGGCCAAAGCAATGGGAATCTCCATTAATAAAGTTCGTGTGCTCTGCATTATCGCGGGCAGTTTTTTAGCGGGAATTGGTGGTGCTTATTTATCCCTTTACTATCCCGGTAGTTGGACAGAACGGATCTCTAGCGGTCAAGGACTCATGGCGGTAGCGCTGGTAATTTTCGCCCGTTGGAATCCAGTTCAGTGCTTATACGCCTCGTTGCTATTTGGGGGGGCGCAGGCGATCGGCCCCGCTTTGCAATCAGTAGGGGTGGATTCCTATTACTACTTATTCAATGCTTCCCCCTACATCCTGACGCTGGCGATCATGATTATTACTTGTTCGCCGAAACGAACTTTGACAGGCGCCCCTGGATCTTTAGGAACTAACACGTAAAACAGGAATTTCTAGCAAGGAAGATAAACATGGGACGTTTTGTAGAAGCTGAACCATATCCTTATCCTTACAATGGCGATTTGCGCCCAGAAAATACGGTGCTGCTGATAATTGATATGCAAATTGATTTCTGCGGCATTGGTGGATATGTTGATAAGATGGGCTACGACTTGTCACTGACTCGCGCTCCTATTGAGCCAATCAAGCAAGTCTTAGCAGTCGCACGGGCGAAGCACTTCCATATCATGCACACCCGCGAAGGACACCGCCCCGACTTAGCAGATTTACCAGAAAACAAGCAGTGGCGATCGCGCCAAATTCAAGCCGGAATCGGCGATCCCGGACCCTGCGGCCGAATTCTCGTTCGAGGTGAACCAGGATGGGAAATTATTCCAGAACTCGCGCCTTTGCCTGGGGAAGCGGTAATCGATAAGCCTGGAAAAGGTTCGTTTTATGCTACGGATCTAGATCTGTTACTGAAACGTAAGGGAATTCAAAATATTGTTTTGGCTGGCATTACAACCGATGTTTGCGTCCATACCACAATGCGAGATGCAAACGATCGCGGTTATGAATGTTTGCTTTTATCTGACTGTACAGGCGCAACAGATTATGGCAACCATTTGGCGGCACTTAAGATGATCCAGATGCAGGGAGGAGTGTTTGGAACTGTTGCTGATTCAGAAGCATTTATTAAAGCTTTAAATGATGATTTTTTAGGGAAAAGTTAAGTTATATTATGTTGGGTTGCATCGGTCGTGTAAGAGTGCGGTGAAAAATCGTCTGTAGGAATCAGGGGTTAAGTTTTAACCGCAGATGAAAATAGATTAACGCAGATTAACGCAGATAAGAAACGAGATAAGAAGGCAGATATTACTAAAGGTGAAATTAATAGTTCAAACATTGAAATAAACCCTGCTATCTCACTAAAAAATTAAATCTCATCAGTAGCCGATAAGTTGGAAACTTTACAGGAGAGACAAAAATATGACAGAAGTAACTGATTCTATAGATCGAAAATCTGCACTGCAAACTAAACACTCAAAATTCAAAACTCAAAACTTTATTCAACCACCAGAACTAGAGGTGGTTAACATGACTAAGCGGTTTGGCACGATGACTGCACTTGATAACTTCTCGATGACGCTAAAACCAGGGACGTTTCATGCTTTACTGGGCGAGAACGGAGCAGGCAAAAGTACCCTTGTTAAATGTGTTATGGGTTTCTATAATCCTACTTCAGGCCAAGTTTTGATTGATAAGCAGGAAACCACGATCGCAAGTCCTCGCGATGCTCATAAGTATGGCATTGGCATGGTTTACCAGCACTTCACCTCTGTGCCTGCCATGACTGTAGCCGAAAATCTGGTTTTGTCCCGCTTTGATAGCCCCAATTTGATTAATTGGAAAGCCGAGTACGAGCGGTTAAAGGCTTTTATGAAAACTGCTCCTTTCCGAGTTCCTCTAGATACCCCGGTATTTCAATTAGCTGCCGGGGAAAAACAAAAGCTAGAAATTCTTAAACAGATATATCTTCAGAGTCGGATCTTGATTCTGGACGAACCTACTTCGGTGCTTACTCCGCAGGAAGCCGATGAGGTTTTAGGTTTACTGCGCGCAGAAGTTACAGCCGGAAGATTAAGCGTGTTAATTATCAGCCACAAATTCCGGGAAGTGATGGCGTTTTGCGATAGCATCACGGTGCTGCGTAAAGGAAAGTTTGCCGGTCAGGGTTTGGTAAAGGATCTGACTGTCTCGGATATGTCTGAAATGATGATGGGTGAAAGGCGTGAGCCAAAACAAGTTGAAAAGACAGCCCCCCCAACGACTCTTCCTATCCTTGAGGTTAAAGAGCTTCATGCTAATAAAGACAACGGTCTGGAGGTATTGACAGGAGTAAATCTCACGGTTCACAGTGGCGAAATTGTTGGGATTGCAGGTATCTCTGGCAATGGTCAGCGGGAACTGGTGGAGGTGTTGGCAGGTCAGCGTTCTGCTACAGGTGGAGATGTGCTGGTCAATGGCGAAGTTTATACAGCAACACGAGCCGAGATGTTTAAACATCAGGTCTTCGCACTACCAGAAGAACCCCTTCATAATGCTTGCGTGCCACACATGAGTGTGGCAGAAAATTTAGCCCTGCGGACGTTTGACCGCCCTCCTCAAGCTAAAGCAAGTATCTTACTCATCCTCAAAGAAATTAGGCAGGCGGCTAAGAACTTAATTAATACTTTCAAAATAAAAACGCCTTCGCCAGATACCCCTGTAGGCAATCTGTCGGGGGGAAATATACAGCGCACAGTGCTAGCGCGGGAACTCTCTGCCGAACATATTAAGTTACTAATTGCCGCGAATCCTTGCTTTGGTCTTGATTTTGCTGCTGTGGAGTACATTCACGGTCAGATTATTGAGGCTCGCAACCGAGGAGTAGCTGTGTTGCTGGTGAGCGAAGATTTAGATGAACTGCTGAAATTGTCCGATCGGGTTTTGGTAATCAGTGGCGGGAATTTTACTTATGAAAGTGCGATCGCAGATGCAGATTTTGTTCAGATAGGTAAGAGCATGGCAGGACACTAATCAATTTTGGATTTTGGATTGTTGACGAAGAAAACGCGGCGGTGCTTCATAGTTTCTTGTCATTCTCCGCGTCTTTCTATCTCCGTGTATCTTTCATTCGAGGCATACCTATGACTGAACTACTGAAGCAAGTTTTGCTTCTTAAAGATCTACCTAATATCGCAACATGGCAGGATAAGTTGCCTTGGCAACCATTTCGTGATGGGGTTGAAATCTACCGACTTTATGGTGACAACAAAAGTGGACCGGCTACTGCTCTACTGCGGTATGAGCCGGGAGCAAGTGTCCCAAGGCACACGCATACTGGTTTTGAACATATTTATGTACTCACTGGATCGCAAACTGACCAGAATGGCGAACACCAAGCCGGAACCTTTGTCATTAACCCCCCTCACAGTAACCACAGTGTTGTCAGCCAAGCTGGCTGCATAGTCCTAGTAATTTGGGAAAAACCTATATCGCTATGGTCTTAATATCTGCCCAACCTTATGATTATGAACTGCCAGTCTCAGGCGGTGTGGCTTTGGTTATCATCGATATGCAGCGAGATTTTTTGGAGCGTGGGGGATTTGGTGAAGCTTTAGGCAATGATGTCAGCCAACTACAGGCAATCGTGCCCACGGTAAAGCAGTTGTTAGAGGCATTTCGCGATCGCCATCTTCCTATTGTTCACACTATTGAAGGTCATCAACCTGACCTTTCTGATTGTCCTCTATCTAAGCAAAAGCGGGGTCAAAGTAAACTAAAAATTGGCGATCGAGGCCCAATGGGACGAATTTTAATTTTGGGTGAGCCTGGTAATTCAATTATCTCAGAATTGACACCTATGCCTGATGAAATAGTAATTAATAAACCAGGCAAGGGCGCTTTTTATCACACTGATTTGGAATTAATACTTCGTGAAAAAGCGATTACTCACCTAATTTTTACTGGAGTCACGACTGAAGTTTGCGTTCAAACCACTATACGTGAGGCTAACGATCGGGGGTTTGAATGTTTACTCGTTGAGGATGCTACAGCTAGCTACTTTCCAGAATTTAAACAGAGTGCGATCGATATGATTCGCGCCCAAGGCGGTATTATTGGTTGGACTGCAAAGGCTGAAGTAGTAATACAAGCTGTGGAAAAATCGCAGTCTTAAATTTAAAACCCACATTCCGCAGTTCTGGCTTTGATGACTAAGGATTTTCATACCTTCACTGTAGGAAAAATATCTGTGCC
>NZ_JAUBTR010000159.1:0-3746 GCF_036705045.1 Microcoleus sp. BR0-C5 | reverse complement strand
TCTACCGAAACATACACCTCTTCATATTCACTCATTTATTTATTATACATCGCTGATGTTATTTAATTCTCATTCCTCAGCGAATAGGTCTCCAACTAGAACTTTATATTGAGCAAGATCCAGAAGGCAAGCTAAAAAATAGTTACCCTCGTTCTTACCCGGAGTGTAACTGCCAATTCCTCAGCAAAAGAAGAGTGTTAAAAGAACCCCCAGACAAGTTTAAAGACTTAGCAAAAGAGTTAAACGTTAAGTACACAACTCTGAATTCTCACTGGGATAGAAAATGTGAACCTTCGTTGCAAGAAATAGCCCGCACTCTAGGATATGAGCAGGAACCAAAACCATGAATATTGCAGAACTCCCTCTATTAACAGTACCGCTAGAGTTAAAAGCTCACGAAATGGCGCGACAGTTGGCAGCCGTTCAAACAAAGTACAGTCCAAAAAGGAAAACGAGTTTACTTGAATGCACTGGCAGTTTACGCAGTTCACAGATATTTAAAATGGCTGCAAATTGAAACCGATTTGGAAGGTTCTGATAGCTTCAATCAAGTAAAAACAGCGCTAGCTAATGTCGCTGACTTGCTAATTACTGGCATTGGTTCCTTAGAATGCCGCCCAGTTTTACCTGGTGAAACAAGCATTTTCTTACCCGCAGAAGTAATAGAAAATCGGATTGGATATGTGGGAGTACAGTTTAGCGATCGCCTTGACTCCGTGCAACTATTGGGATTTGCTCCCACCTTAGATAGCTCAAATCCCCCGCAACAACTCGCGGTAGCAGAACTGATGCCGATCGACGCTTTAATTGAACAGATTACTCGTTTAGAAGAAGCGATCGCCTTCTTAGAAACTGACGATCCAGTGGCGGTACAGGTGCGCTCTCAGATAGAAACTCAATCGCAGAGCAATATTGTTGCTCAATTCGAGCGTATTTATCGAACTTGCGAGGAGTACGAGTGGCGGTACGCAGCGGGAGAGATGTTAGCCGGGAGTGCCGCAGGAGGGGAGTTTACTCGTGAAAGTGCGGATAGCGCCGACACTGATTTACAAGATTTAGCCGAAGCACTGCTGGAAAAGTTAGCAGAAATATGGAGGGATGCTGCGTAATTTTGGAGCGGATAGCTGATGTGTATATGTAGTATCCCCTTCGTAACCTGTAAAGAATATGGCAAAAGGATTCGGCCCGAAGAAAGCTCCCCAAACGACAAAACGCCAGACAGCTTATTTCAAGCTGATTCAAGCGCTCCTCCAATGTCCTCGCGGTAAGGAACTGAAAATTTTAAGGAAGCACCCGGACTTGGTGGATGTTGGTTTGGTGGAAATGATGGAAATGGTCGCTACAATTCTGGTAGCACAGAGGGAGATTTCTGGTGCTAATTTGTTAATCGATTTGGCTGATTTTTTATACAGGTCTTACATAGGAGCAGATGGCTCACCAGTAACAGGCACTTTTGTTAAAGCTCCGGCTTTATTGTGGGAAGTATTGCGGACAATTTTATTAAAAGGGGACGAACAAACAGCTTACCAGATACTAGCAATTAACTCAGACAAACTGAATGAATATTTTTTGCTGCAATTTCGCCTCTGGATAGATTGTACGCTCCTGAGAACCCCGCAAAAACTAAAAAAAGCGATCGCACTTTTACTGATATCTTTCTGCAAAATGCTCTGGCTGTTTCCACTGGGCAATAGGGCAATTAACCTGGAAATTGCGATCGCAGGTTTTGAAGGAACTGCCAAGATTTTGACTCGTGAGGTTTTACCCCAAATTTGGGTGCAAATCCAAAGCGATTTAGCTCCAGCATACCGCAATCGGATTTGGGGCGATCGCTCCGAAAACCTTGAAAAAGCCCTAACCGCTTGCACCAATGCTTTGCAAATTTTCACTCGCGATACTTCTCCCCAAGAGTGGGCGATGGTGCAAAATAATCTCGGTCTTGTTTACAGTGACAGAATCGTCGGAGATGAAGCTGAGAATTTAGAAAAGGCGATCGCTTGCTATGAAGAAGCCTTGCAAGTTGTTAGCCGCGATCGAGATCCTGAACTTTGGGGAACACTGCAAAATAACCTGGCACTTGCTTACACTCGCCGAGTTGAAGGAGAGCGAGCGCAAAATTTCGAGAAAGCGATCGCGTGTTATCAAGTTGCCTTAAAAGTTCGCACTGATTCCGATTGGGCTAGTAGCCAATTTCACCTTGGTCTTGCCTATAGCGAAAGGATTTTAGGGGACAAAATCCAGAACCAGGAACGGGCGATCGCAGCCTATCAAGCCGCTTTACAAATTTATACCCCCGAAACCTATCCAGAAAGATGGGCTAAAACCCAGTTAGATTTGGGTTTTGCTTACCGCAAATTGGCACAAATTGCTAATGCTTTAACCTGTTTTCAAGCGGCCTTAAAAGTCTTTACACCTGCTTCCTTCCCTAGAGAGTGCATCGAAACCGGACTTGAGTTGGGAAAGGTAGCATTGGCTACTGCCAAAAAGGCAGAAGCTTTTGAAGGTTTTGAGATTGTAATTGAAGCTGTAGAGATGCTCAGCCGCTGGGGTGATTCTGAATCTTTACATCAAGAAATTCCTGCAAAAATTTCTGCTTACACACAAATAGTAGGGCTTTGCATGAACTGTGGAGAACTAGAAAAAGCTAAAGAATATGCTGAACGCTCAAGTTTTCCTGTTATTTTAGGCCTACTAGAAAATGTTCACCTCCAGCAAGTAAGTTCTATTTCACAGTTTCTTATTAAAGTCTTAGACACCGTTGCAAAAAACGAAAATAATCCGCAAGCTTTGTACCATATTCTCGAAGCAAACCTAGATAAACTGGACAACAGTTTTGTAGAACGATTAAGTCTAATAAAGTTTGATATATCTCAAGTAGGGCCAGGGGAAGCAATCAATTTAGCGGCAAGAGTTCTCAACTTTAGCAGCCTGATTGAAAATTTCCCCAAAGGCAATGCAGAAAACAACTGGAAGATTGCTAAGACAGGCTACGAAGTTGCAGCTACTGTTTTTACCAAAGAAGACTTCCCCGAACAATGGAATTTTATTCAACATAAAATCCGCCCTAATTTACCCTTTGAATTATTGCAAGTTATTTCCGAAACTCAAGCTAAAATTCGAGTTGATACTTTACTTGAACATGAGCGAGAGCAAATTGAGAAGTATTTTGTTAAAATAGCGCAAAAACTTATATCGTTGACAGCTAACCCAGAACCAATAAACGAAATTTTTATCAAGTGGGTACAGAAAATATTTCTTGACGCTAACCCAGAGCAACTTGACGAGATTTTTGTTGACGAGATGCCAGATGAAGACGATGCTATGCTATCCGAAGTTCCACCTGAAAAAAGAAAAGAAATTGCTTCGGGTATTTGGATTTTAAGCTGGCGCATAAGCGAATTCAAAAAAGGTAATGAGGCTAATAATTTAGAAATTGCGATCGCAGGTTACAAAATTGCTGCCACAGCCTTAACCCGCGAATCTACTCCTGAAGAGTGGGCGCTTTGTCAGATGCTTCTCGGCATGGCTTATCGTCGCCGTTTTAAGGGCGATCGCGCCGAAAATCAAGAACAAGCGATCGCCTGCTGCCAAAATGCCCTACAAGTATTTACCCCCGAAGGATTTCCGATACAATGGGCAACGATTCAAAATACATTATCTCTTGTCTATCAATACTCCGGACAGTTTTTAAGCAGCCAGAGTACCATAAGACAAGACTGAAGGAAGGTTAGGGTGATTTAAAATCA
>NZ_JAUBTR010000158.1:0-3756 GCF_036705045.1 Microcoleus sp. BR0-C5 | reverse complement strand
TATAATCTAGCAGCCTGGGCAAGTTTAAGGAGATGCCAATCAACCCAATAATTCAAAGTTTGACCTAAACTTGAGCAGACTTTTAAGTATAACACATATTTTTTTTGCAAGAGGTCTAATAAAGCCGAGTTATTGTGTTAAAACCCCTCGTTATTGACAAGATGCGTTTACCCTGTTACCCTGGTATAATAATGATTTCAGCCGTTGATCTAAAAACTGTCCAGAGTATTGTTATCATTGTACTTGTGTTTATCTAGGAGGGGTGAACGTGTTGGGTTTAGGCCACGCTCTACTAGACAGGCACAAAAATTACAGGCAGACTGGACTGGACTAAATGCTGTTTAACTCTTTTGAATTTATTTGTCTGTTTTTGCCCATCACCCTGTGGATCTTTTTTGCAATTGGCGGGCGGGGTTGGGAAAGAGGGGCGAACGCTTGGCTTGTGATGGCATCGTTATTTTTCTACGGGTGGTGGAAACCAGCCTATCTAGTCTTGCTGGGTTTCTCGCTGGTGTTTAACTATACCGTAGGAGCCGTTCTCAGCCAGCGCTTCCAAGTACCCGTCAGCCGAAAACTAATGCTGATGCTGGGTTTATGTGTCAATTTGAGCCTCATTAGTTACTATAAATATGCAAATTTTTTCGCGAGTAATATAAATGCTGTAGCGGGTACAAATTTTAACCTAAACAACGTTATATTGCCGTTGGGAATTTCTTTTTTCACGTTCGAGCAAATCGCTTTCCTCGTAGATGTTTACCGAGGAACGACCAAAGAAAACAGTTTTATAAAATACTGCCTTTTCGTGACATTTTTCCCCCGATTGATAGCAGGTCCGATCATTCTTCACCAAGAAACCATACCGCAGTTCAACAAAAAAGAAACTTATCAATTTGATGCGGAAAATCTGGCAGTGGGCATGACTATTTTTATTACAGGATTGTTTAAAAAAGTAATTTTGGCAGATGGCATAGCCGTCTACGCTACCCCAGTTTTTGAAGCGGCAGCTCGCGGTCAAGGTCTGACATTTTTAGAAGGGTGGAGTGGGGCAATAGCCTACGCATTTCAGCTTTATTTCGATTTTTCAGGCTACTCAGAAATGGCAATCGGCGCAGCTCGGATGTTTGGAATCAAGCTGCCACTCAACTTTAACTCACCTTACAAATCTGCGAATATTATCGAATTTTGGCGGAACTGGCACATGACTCTCTCTCGCTTCTTGAGGGAGTATCTCTACATTCCTCTGGGAGGCAATCGAAAAGGTGAACTTCGCCGTCACGCCAATTTGATGATTACGATGCTGCTAGGCGGTCTTTGGCACGGTGCGGGTTGGACATTTGTAGTGTGGGGTGGGTTGCATGGAATCTACTTGGTTATAAACCACCAGTGGCATTCCTTCCGGCGATCGCTAGGACATGACCTCAAAAAGATTACCTGGTGGGGTAGTCTACTGGGTTGTTTGGTAACGTTTCTAGCAGTATTAGTATCGTGGGTTTTCTTTAGAGCAGAGAATCTGAAGGCAGCGTTTGCTATTCTAGCATCCATGAGCGGTGCCAATGGTCTTTCACTGTCGAGTACGTTGCCAACAAATATCAAGATGCTGGTTCTACTTGCGCTTGGCGTCTGGTTGCTCCCCAATACTCAGCAGTGGCTGGTTCATTACGATCCAGCCTTCGATAAAGTGACAGCAGATACTCCTTCAGTGTGGGGCGAACGCTTGTGGACAAAGTTGCAATGGCGGCCAGCGCTTTTTCAGAGCTTGTTGCTTAGCCTAATGGCCTTTTTTGCTCTCTTAAAAATCTTTTCTGTTACTCACAGTGAATTCCTGTACTTTAATTTTTAGCCATGAATAAAAATTCAGAAAGTTTTAGCCGATACAACAAACTAATCGCTCTGAGTCTGGCCATATACTCCGGCTTGTTTGTCTTGCTGATGTTCATTATGGAGGTGCAAAAAATTCTCATTGCACCTCCGTTTATTTCCAGCCTCAGCTTTGACGAAAAACTGAGATATTTTAGGGAAATTAAACCTAAAACTTCTCAAATATTGGCCGTTGGATCTTCCATGACTCTTAATAACATGGATTCGACTTTAATTAAAGCTCGAAATGGCCGACAAATTTCTACCGTCAACTTTGCTTCTTGGGGATTGCAAATTAGTGACCTACAACCTATAACAGACTTCTCTATAAAATTAATTTCCAAGCCGAATATAGTTTTAATCTTATCATCTCCTGTTGACTTCCGCAATTGTTCGCCGCCAACGACAACCAATAAAAAATATGTCTCTTTCGAGGATTTTAATGATACAGATGGACTCAACTATATTTCTTCAAATATCCCAGCTTTATACTATCATTTCAAGTATCGAGATTTGTTGAACGCCGTCAATCTTACCAAAGTTTTAGACGTTCGTCAAAAAAGAAATAACAACGATACATACGATTCATTAAAATTTGATTCAGGCGGTTCTATAGTCCTAGAAGTCCCGAAAGAAAATATCCTGCCCAGTCGATGGGAGGGGTCTTTTTGGAAATCAATCAGTATCAGCGATATCTGCTATCAGTCTCTAGAGAAATTCGCCAGTAATCTAGTTCAAAATAACATCAATCTGGTCTTTGTCTTAACGCCCATGAGGGAAGCTTATTTGAATAAATACGATCCGAGCAGGGAAATAATTACTTCTCACAGATCCCGGTTAACATCTATTTTGAAAAAATACAACGGACTCCTAATAGATGCAAGGAATGATCTGCCGCTAACAGATGAATATTTTGCCGATGCTTTGCACTTAAATAAAAAAGGCGCTCAGTTGTTGACTCGATATATAAGCGAGAAGTTAAATCAGAAATTCAGCGCTCCTTGATTAATTAACATAGCGTTCGATAGCCTCCTTCCAAATTACATAGGCTTCGCCCTTTAAGTGAAGCCCATCAAACGTGTAACTTGTCATCAGTTTGCCGTCCTTAATTAAGAGAGAATATAGGTCTATGTACTCCAATCCAAACTCTTCGGCTGTGGATTTCAATCGGCTATTAAATTCAGCAATATCTGTGTTAGTAAGGGGAGAAAAATAAGTCAAATAAGTCCGAGACAATTTATTAATGGGTAATACGCTTTGAACGAATATTTTCGTTTCGGGCGATTCTTGCTTTATCTGCTTTAGTATTTCGCTGTAATTAGCTAGAGTATCCGTGGCGGATACCCCGGCTAAAAGGTCATTGATTCCAATCATAATAAATATCTTGTGCGGCCGCATTTTAACGATTTGGTTCAGGCGGGCTAAAATCCCGTCTGTTCGATATCCCGCAAGGCCTCTATTTTTTATTATTGAGTTATGAAAAAATTCAGACCATTCGCACTGCGCGGTAATACTATCGCCTAAAAATATTATTGAAGCCTTGTGATTCGGTAAAAAATTGAACAAATCTTTCCGCTGCAAATAGAAGGCTGAATAGTTGCGTATAGGGCTTTTCAAGCCAACAATAGTGGGTAATTTAGTTAATATAATATATGACAGGCCACCTCTTCTATATATAAAAACCGCCATAATTAACAAAATAAGTAAGTTACAGCACTTTGCGTGACTAAGAGGTACAGTAACAGCAGTGAGCAAAATAATTTCTGATTTGCTTACTTGAACATAATTTCACTCCCAACTCCAAGAGTTTTTCCACTATTTATACACTTTTAGGTATGAATCTCCTGAGCAATGCCTTTAGTTCCCACCATAAATGTTCTATTGGATTAAATTCTGGTG
>NZ_JAUBTR010000052.1:41176-50359 GCF_036705045.1 Microcoleus sp. BR0-C5 | reverse complement strand
GCTACTTATCAACGAAACAAAGGCAACTGCATAATTATATTGGTTTGTCAACTGCTTCTACTGGACTGCCTCTCTAGAACATTTTCCTTCGACGACGACAACCGGACTGAAGAAAATGTGTCCGACAATGCGATCGGATTCTACCGCAACGAAGGAAAATGTAGATGCAATTCCCCGCAATCGCTCGACTAAGTTAGCCTCATTTTCTCGCCCGAATGCCGCAATATTGACGTTGCGAACAGCTTCTACATCTTCTGGCTTTTCGGTACGGATATCCATAGCTTAGATTAATGGTTGTGCGGCCACTCTGGCAGATGAATTCCTAGAGAAACTGTTTCTATCTTTCGATCGCGATATTAATCAAGTTATAGCGCCCCTGAAGCTTTTTTTGTCTTTTTGAGTTATATATTTTTGGCCACCCATTATACAACGACTTGCAGATAAATGTCAAATCATCGCCCAAGTCGATCGCTGCCAATCTGCACGCCCGATGCGAAACCGCTTAACCGTCATTATTGCGGTACAAGCTGACTGGAAGACAATCGCTTAATGCCCTCCATCGCTGTAGTTTCTCCGGCTTTGTCACCGCCCTCACGAGCAATTTTTAAAGCTTCCTCGTAGGATTCTAGAGCTTGAGCATTTTGACCGAGACTTTCATGAATTGCGCCCATATTGTTGAGCAAGCGTCCGATACTTGTCTTGTCGCCGATTGCTTCTAACATCGGTATTGCTTGCTGAAAATAGATCAGCGCTTGAGTATCTTTGCCGAGTTTGCGGGAGGTAAGTGCCATGTTGTTGAGGAGGCGGCCGACGCCAGCCCGGTCTCCGATTTCCCGGCGAATTGCTAAAGCTTGGTGGTAAAATTCCATCGCTCTATTAAAGTCGCCGATGTTGTAGTAGACGCCGCCCATGTTATTGAGGGTACGGCCTAAATCGCGCCGATCGCCGGCGGCCGTGCGAATCGTCCGCGCTTGCTGGTAAAATTCGATCGCCTTGGCGTAATTGACCTGTTCTGCGTACACAGCCGCGATGTTGTGGAGGGATTCTCCAATTTCAATTTGGTCGTCGGTAGTTTTGGCAAGTTCCAAAGCTTCTTGGTGCAGTTTCATCGCTTCGGAAAAATTGTCCCCAATCCGGTTAACGAAACCGATGAGATTGAGAGTGCGCGCGATACGACGCCCTCCACTGATTTCTCGGTGAATAACTAGAGCTTGCTGCAGAACTTCCAAAGCTTTGGGCCTCGAACCCATTTCGCCATAAACTTCCCCCATATTGTTGAGGGTTTCTCCGATTCCCGCTTGGTCGCCTAGTTGCTTGCGGATTGCCAAAACTTGCTCAAAAGTCTCGATTGCTTCTCGAAACAAACCCTCGCGGTGCTGTTTTACTCCTGTTTCAAAAAGTTGGTCTGCTTGCGTTTTGGGGTCTGTTGCCTGAGCGAGATCGCTCGCTTGGGTGCGCCTCGCATTTATAATTTGGGCATAAGCCCGGGCGTCTGAAATTGCCAGCAAGCTGAGTGCGGGCGATAAGACAATACTTATAGCTGCGAGATAGCTGAAGTGGTAAGAGCGGCGGTGCACCGATCGAGTCCTCCAATAGCTAAGTGATAACTACTAAGATAGAGCTTTTTGGGGTGTTCCTGCCAATTTTTTTCTCAATCCCTAGGTTCTGATACCAGTTTCAAAAAAGAAGGCAACTGTAGACCCGTGCTTCAAACCCATACACAATCAGTTATTCCCAATTCTTCAATCCAAAATCTAAAATCTAAAATCTAAAATCCCATGACTGGATTTTTGTCTTGCCAGACTGCCATAATCAGCGGCTTATTGTTGAGAGCGGATATGACAGCAAAGTTTTTGCTGGGTGGAAGCGATGCTTTTTCAGGGCTTTGCAAGATGATGTCCTGTTGGTCAACCGTGATCCAAGCAATTCCTGACAAAACTTGAATTTGTCGATGAGTTTGAGGCAATTTGTATACCTCGTTTTCCATCAGAATAATGCGATCCTCTTCGAGGGCTCCGCTAACGGGCGCTGCACATTCGGAAGATATTTGAAGCATAGCATCTCCTACTTGGTAATTGGTAATTGCTAATTAGTAATTGCTAATCGAGGACTGTATTTCACTTCATTTCTACGCAACCCACACACTACTATTGGCAATAACGCCGATCGATCCAAGCGCGCATTTCATCATCCGTCGCCACACAGGTAGAGCGACCAGTCGCCCGATCGCAACCGTGCCACCAAGTGTTACCATAGCGATCGCACGTCTGCCAAATTCTCAGTTCGTCCTCACCAGAAACGAGGTAGAGCAAAAACTGCCCAATTTTATTTATAGCTGAAAAGAGAGATTGCCCTTTTTGTTTTTCGGATGGTTTAGCTCGATCGGCTATCCAAAAAAACATCATTATTCGGGGGTTGATTCGACTTTTGTAAGTAGACATAGCCAACACCTTAAAGTGATAAATCCTACACAAACTGCACCCATAAAATTACAAAAAATAGCTTTTAACTGCAATAAATTCATCGCAATTACAGCACAATATGGTTGTCGTGCAAGTCCTGTAAAAGTCTATCTGTTACCTGATAAATTAACCTTACCTCTGGGGCAATTGACAATCAAAGCATTGCTTGCATAGGTTGTATGAATAAAATCGATATATCGAAGCCCTTGTGACAATTTGGGTACTACTGGCACAAACGCTATGAACGAAATCAATACGCGGCGGATGAAACTCTCTCAGATTCAAGCTTTGATAGCTGTAGCAGACTGTGAAAACTTTAGCGAGGCGGCTTTGCAATTGGAACTGTCCCAATCCGCAGTCAGCCACGCCATCGCCTCTTTAGAAACAGAATTAGGAGTGCAACTGTTCCACCGGGGGCGACACGGTGCTCAACTGACGCCGGTGGGGGAAAGGGTAGTGAGTCACGGGCGTCAAATAGCCTGCGCCTTAAAAATGATGGTCAAAGAAGCGGATTTAGAAAAAGGTTTGCAGGGAGGCCAGGTACGGATAGTTACTTTTCGGAGTGTCGCAACTCATATCCTACCGGGTATTATTGCTAAATTTCGCAGTTGCTTTCCCAAAATTACGGTCAGCATTGCCGAAGTTTATTATACCCAAGCTGTGGAAGAGGCTTTGCGATCGGGCAAAGCAGACATCGGTTTTGTCTCTCTTCCCATCTCCGATGAATTTGAAACAAGAGAAATTTTGCGGGATAAATATGTTGTATTGCTGCCACCAACTGCCAAATTGTCAAGTGCTAAGATTACCTGGAAAGAATTAGCGGCTTATCCGTTGATTTTGCAGCCGGTGGAAAATGCTTGTTCTGTACCGCTTCGCAAATATTTGACAACTTCGGGGTTTCCCTTAAATATCGCTTACGAACTCAGCGAAGATTCAACGATTGTCAGTATGGTGATGCAAGGTTTGGGTGCAGCTATTCTTCCCCGTTTGGCTGCGGAACCGATACCTACTTCGGTGAAAGTTTGCAGTTTACCTGCGGATTTTGAAAGGGTAATTGGGGTGGCTGTTTTGAGGGATGGGTTGTTGATTCCGGCCGTGTTTGCGTTTTTGGATTTAGTTAAAAGTGCCGCACAGGTTGATAGTGAGGGCGATTTTCCGATTAATCCTTCATGAAAAACCTAAGTCAGTTGTTATAGGTTATTGGTTAGATTGGGATTTTGTTACCCCAGATATCAGCAGATGAACGCGGATGGGATTTTATCTGAGTTCATCTGCGGTTAAAAAAATGGCATAAAATAGTGCGATCGCTGATTGCCTATTTCATGCGCTTAGCTACAAGACTAGAACTATCGCCTTGGTGGAATTTGATTCGACCATCTACCGAGTTTTTATCCTTTAATTTGAGCCAACCGCTACCAGATGCAGGATCGTTCTCGTCATTACCGTCCCATGTAAACTCAAATCGCTGATCCTTTCCATCTTTTACGACTTCGCCGTCAATTTCACCTGATACTAAACCGAATTGAAATTCTCCTGAACCTGTTTCATCAATCTCGATATAGGCTTCAACTTCCATGTCCAAGTAATCAGTATCCCACAGTTCCATCTCTGCGATCCGCCATGTACCGCTATATTCCATTGCTTTCATCCTCCACTTGTATTAACGGAACAAAACCAATATAGTCGAAACAGTTACGCTCAAGCAGTACGCAAACGCTCAATATCCCGGACCGGCGGCGCACCAAACATACGAGAATATTCGCGGCTGAACTGTGAGGGGCTTTCATAACCCACCTGATAGGCAGCATTTGCCGCATCGGAGTTTTCGGCAAGCATCAGGCGACGTGCTTCTAATAGTCTTAATTGCTTTTGATATTGAAGTGGACTCATTGATGTCACTTCCTTGAAATGGTAATGGAAAGATGAAGGAGACATCTTGGCTTGTCCTGCCAAATCCTCAACCCGCATCGGTTTTGCAAAATCAGTTTTAATCTGTTTGATCACCTCAGCGATGCGCTGCATATTGCTGCCAGATATTGCGATTTGGCGGACAGCTTCGCCTTGATCACCCATTAAAAGACGATAATAGATTTCGCGGATAATCATCGGTGCCAGCATCGGGATATCCTGCGGCGTATCCAAAAGTCGTGTCAGTCTGAGGGCGCAATCGAGCAATGGTGCATCGGCATTGCTGACAAACAAACCTCTGACAGAGTTTTCTTTCTTACTCCCGATTGGACTGGTTTGGGCAGTGATAATATCGCAGAGTTGGCGTGGATCTAAACTCAGCTTAAATCCTAAATACGGCTTGTCAGGAGTTGCCTCTACAATAAATCCGCTTAGAGGTAAATCAACCGAGATCACAAGATATTGAGCCTCGCCATAACGATAAGTTTCCTCACCTAGCAAGGCTTCTTTTTTGCCCTGAATGACGATGCCGAGAATAGGTTGATAGACAGCGTGCAGTGCGGCGGAAACAGAAGATTCTCGCATAAATTCCAGTTTGTCTATGTCTGTTTTATGAAAACCGTTTCCTTTGCCGTCGGTGTGTCGAGTTAGCAAGGCCGCCAGTTCTTGACACTGAGTGCCGATCGCATCTTGATTTATTACTTGGTTGATTATTTCAATCGCCATGTGGTTTTCTCGACTAATTTAATCATTATCTTTTAAGCATTATAGAACATTTTTATCCATTCATAAAATCTTGCTTTGGAGGATTAGGCAATAAATTGCGAGGTCTGTGTATTCAAAACCCTTGCTTTTACTCATAGGATGAACACATCTGAATGAAACAGTAAAAGGATAAGGCAATGAAGAAAGACAAGACAAAAATCGCATTGGTAACAGGGGCGAGCCGAGGACTTGGCAAAAATACCGCTTTGACTCTTGCCAGAAAAGGAGTTGATGTCATCGTGACATATCACAACAGCGAGGAGGATGCCCAAAATGTCGTATCTGCGATCGCCGAAATCGGAGCTAAAGCCGTTGCACTGCAACTGGATACTTCAAACACTAAAACCTTTGACGGTTTTGTGGAACAAGTCAAGCAGTCACTTCAAGATAAATGGCAGACAGAGAATTTTGATTACCTCGTGAATAATGCTGGTTTTGGTGTTCATGCGTCTTTTGCTGATACCACCGAAGATGATTTCGATCGCTTGATGAATATTCATGTAAAGGGCGTTTTTTTCCTCACGCAGAAACTTCTTCCTTTGATAAATGATGGAGGACGGATTGTCAATATTTCGTCTGGGCTTGCCCGTTTTGCTCTACCGGGCTATGCAGCTTACGCAAGCATGAAAGGAGCGATCGAAGTTTTGACCCGATACATGGCGAAAGAACTGGGACAAAGACAGATTGCCGTGAATGTGGTGGCCCCCGGCGCAATTGAAACGGATTTTAATGGCGGTGCGGTGCGTGACAATCCTGAGATTAACAACTTTATCGCTTCGCAAACCGCCCTAGGTCGCGTGGGTCTTCCTGATGATATTGGCGGTGCGATCGCAGCTTTGCTATCCGAAGAAAACAGATGGGTGAATGCACAGAGAATCGAAGTCTCTGGCGGTCAGTTTCTTTAATTCAAACTAAGCTCAACAGAAGGGACAGAAATAGGAAATTTCGAGTGAGAGCCATCCAATTTTAAGGTGAAATAGAAGAGGAAGATATGACTACACAGCTTTTGACCGACCATCTCGCACTGATTGGCAAGGATACCGAAGCTTGGATAAATTTATTTGCTGAAGATGCAGTTGTGGAATTTCCGTATGCTGCTGCTCTGAATGCGCCAGAACGATTTGAAGGCAAATCTGCCATCTACAACCACATGAAAAAGATGGTTGCCCAGATGCAAGATTTAGTATTCACGAATGTTCGCGAATATCAAACGTCAAACCCTAATATTTTACTTGCCGAGGTTCATGGGGAAGCCGAGATCCTCGCCACAGGTCGCCACTATCAACAAGATTATGTGATGCGACTAGAAACCAAGGATGGAAAGATCGTTCACTACCGTGAATACTGGAACCCTGTCCCCGTTATTGATGCAATGGGCGACACCCAAAAATTGCGCCAATTTTTCAGCCGAGGCTAATACATAAAAGAGAGGAAAGCTATGAAAATTGTCATTGCAGCCGCATCAGGCAATATTGGACGGCGCACCGCCGAGAAAGTCATCCAGACTGGGGCCGAAACCATCCTGCTGACGCGAAATCCAGAGAAGTTAACCGATCTGGTCGAGCGAGGTGCGACAGTGAAGCAAATTAGCAGTGACGATCCCCAAGGATTGAGCGAAGCAACACAAAATGCAGATGCTTTGTTTTGGCTGACTCCACCGAAACTCGACACGCCAAGCTTATCCAACTGGTACATCCAGACGGCAATGGCTGGAGCCACAGCAGTGCGCGAAAACGGCATCAAGCGAGTCGTCAATATTTCTAGCATTGGTGCAGGTGCAAAATCAAATTTAGGTACTGTCTCATTCGTTGGTGATGTTGAATCGATTTTCAACCAAACCGGAGCCAATGTACTGCATCTGCGTCCCGGCTATTTTATGGAGAATTTCCTAAGTCAAGTCAAGTTGATTCAGCAAGACCATACCGTAAGCTTCCCCTATGCCAGCGACCACGATATTCCTTGGATTAGCACTGACGATATCGGCGATGAGGCTGCAAAATATCTACTCGATGATAGTTGGGCGGGTCAGTGGATTCGTAATCTAATGGGACCCGAAAATTTAACGCTCTTGGAAACAACGGCTATTCTTTCACAAGTGTTAGATCGCCCGATCGAATATGTCCGAGTGAAAATTGAATCGATCCAGCAGCAAATGGCATCGATCGGAGCAACACCTGATGTACAAAAAGAGTTAGGGAAGCTGTTTATTGCCCTTGGCGATCCGGACGGAATTTATGCGACAGCCCGAACCCCTGATGCCGTTACACCAACGACGTTTGAGCAGTTTGTAAAAAACAAACTACTTCCCAATATCTGCTGAATGCCTTGACATTGCTAGGAGGTTTCAATACTGATGGAAGTCATTTATATCACCACCGTAACAAAAACAAATTTCCAGTAACATCACAAAAATAGGAGATTTCAATGTCGAACTTAAATGGAAAGGTTGTCATCATTACTGGAGCCAGTAGTGGAATTGGTGAAGCCACAGCCCGTATGCTCGCTTATCAAGGCGCAAAAGTTGTTTTAGGCGCACGTCGCACCGATCGCCTAAAAGCGATCGCCAAGGACATTCGTGCGGAGGGTGGAACAGTCGAATACCAGGCTCTGGATGTCACGCAACGCAGTCAAATGGAGGATATCGTTCAATTTGCCCAGAGCAAGTTCGATCGCGTAGATGTCCTGATTAACAATGCTGGCATCATGCCCCTATCCGCACTCGAACAACTGAAAGTTGAGGAATGGGATCGCATGATTGATGTCAATATCAAAGGTGTTTTGTACGGCATCGCGGCGGCACTTCCTGTGATGAAAGCACAAAAATCTGGTCAGATTATTAATCTTTCCTCGATCGGCGGACACGCAGTTTCTCCTACTGCTGCTGTTTACTGTGCTACTAAATTCGCCGTTGGAGCCATCTCAGAAGGTTTGAGACAAGAAGTTGGGGGCGACATTCGGGTGACGGTGATTTCTCCTGGAGTAACGGAGTCTGAGTTAGCCGAGAGCATCACTGATGAAACTGCAAAATCGGGAATGCAAGAATTTCGCAAAATATCTCTTCCTGCTGCTGCGATCGCGCGATCGATTGTATTTGCGATCGAACAGCCTGACGAGGTTGATGTTAGCGAAATTATCGTCCGACCAACAGCCAGCCCTTACTAACGAAACAGCAAACTTCTCTCTTGAAAATACGGTGTGATGAAGCTCGCAATCTGGTGACTGCCAATGCCAAATTCGCTAGTTAGATTCCGCCATCTCTCTCACCCAATTGCGGAAATTTACCTCGGCTTCTACTTCATCTAGCTGCGCTGCTGCCAAGAATTCGTACAGCTTGTCCTTGGGCACGATCGGAAAAGTGGGGCTGACCGATACTTCCAAATACTCATCGTTCTCTAGCTTATAAATTCGCCATTCTCTACCATTGTACCGCCAAAACTCCGGTACTCCCATACTGGCATAGAGAGCAGGCTTGTTAATATCAGTATGGGTGATATCTATTTCTACGATTAAATCGGGTGGCGGATCTGTGGCTAAATCTACTTTACGACCGGCTACGAGGGGCTGATTTTGGATGTAATAGGCATTATCTGGTTCTGCACCGCGCTCTAAGTCCGATCGATCCAAGGTTGTCGAACCCATTGTTTTGATTTTTAAACCTAGCTCTACAGCCAAAATAATAATCAGTCGTTCGATTAAGCGTGCTGAAAATTCGTGTTCTTCTAAAGGCATGGTAATTTCTAAAATCCCCCGGTCGAATATCAATGTAGCCGCTCGGTTATCGCCTAAAATCTGTAGCAGTTGTTGATAACCCTGCCAAGTAATATTTCTCAACAATACTCGCTTTTCGCCTATGAGTAACGGTGGTGCGATCGGCGCAACAGAAATCATATATTTTACTTCCAGCTATGAGATTTCTAAGATAACATAAGGAACAGGCAAGATGCCTGTTCCACAATTAACAAATTATTCTTGAACAGGCAAGATGCCTGTTCCACAATTAACAAATTATTCTTGAACAGGCAAGATGCCTGTTCCACAATTAACAAAT
>NZ_JAUBTR010000052.1:34004-41076 GCF_036705045.1 Microcoleus sp. BR0-C5 | reverse complement strand
TATTCTTGAACAGGCAAGATGCCTGTTCCACAATTAACCCAGCATCATCATTATTGAACAGGCAAGATGCCTGTTCCACAACTAACAAATTATGGATTGTGGAACGGGCAAGATGCCCGTTCTTAAAAATACTCAACAAATTCTATTTACTCTTATCTGTTCTCTGCCGCAAAATAAATTCAGCTAGGGCCAAATCTACGGGCGTTGTGACTTTCAAATTCGTCTCTTCTCCCTCCACAATTCGGACTGGTAAACCGCATTTTTCAAACAAAGCTGCATCGTCGGTCACTTCCCAACCTTTTTGTCGCCCTGCTTCGTGACACTGCTTTAACAATTTAACTTCAAATCCTTGGGGAGTCTGGGCCGCCCACAAATTGCTTCTGTCAGGGGTGTCTCGCACGATCCGACGCTCATCTACGACCTTAATCGTATCCTTGACCGGGATGGCGACAATCAAGCCCGGACAGGTCAAGAGGGCCTCGGCAGATCGATCGAACAATTCAGCAGTTGCCAAACATCGGGCTCCGTCGTGAATCAACACTCGATCGGCATCCTCCGGCAAAGCCTGCAAACCGTTGTAAACTGACTCTTGGCGGGTGGCGCCTCCTTTAATCAGTTCCACGGGCTTAACCAAAGATAAATCGCTCAGAATGGCTTTAAAATCAGGAAAATCGTCTGGCTGGCCCATGATGCCAATCCAGCTAATGTGCTGCGAAGCTTCAGCCGCAGCCAAAGTCCAACTCAGCAAAGGTTTAGAGAGCAAAGTCAGCAGCAGTTTGTTCCGCTGACTCCCCATCCGTCGCCCCGAACCCGCTGCAGGAATTAATAAGTGCATTTACTAACCGTTTTTAACCCAACTAGATATATATAATAAGAGCGTCCTGTACTTTTGAGTCAGTTGTTTAGCTGTCAGCCAGTAGCTTTTAAGGTCTAGAAATACTATAAGCTGATAGTTGAGAGCCGATCTCTGAGAGCTACCTCGATCAATAATAGCCCGATCGTTTATGATGCGAATACTAGCACTTGTCCCTGGCGGGATTGGCGACCAAATTTTATTTTTCCCCACTCTTGATGACCTCAAGCAGTCTTATCCCGACGCGCAAATTGATGTCATCGTGGAACCGAGGGCAAAGGGTGCTTACCGAGTCTGCAAGTCCGTCAAAGAAGTCTTGACTTACAATTTCAAAGACCGCAACGCTATGGCAGATTTGGGCAATTTACTGGGCGTAATTCGCGATCGCGAATACGAAGCAGTTATTTCCCTAGGCCAGCGGTGGACTGTAGGGCTGCTGCTGTGGCTGACCGGCATTCCGAAGAGAGTTGGCTATTCGGGAACCAACGGTGCTCGATTTCTCACCGCTGCGATACCGCTGAAAACTGAACAGTACGCGGCTTCAATGTACCACGATTTGCTGCAAGGATTTAACCTTAAAAATCCTTGTCCGCCAGTGGCAATTAATGTACCTAAACAGGACATTCAGTGGGCAGAATCCGAACAACAGCGGTTGGGCGTAAAAGAAAGCGGCTACATTCTAATTCACGGCGGTTCGAGTCAATTAGCTGTGTCTAAAGGTATTGACAAAATTTACCCTACAGACAACTGGAAGCAAATAATTGAAGATTGTCAGCAGCGGCAGCCGAATTTGCCCGTTGTTGTTGTGAAAGGGCCCGAAGATGCAGACTTCGTGGCAAAGTTAGTCGAGTTATGTCCGAATGTAAAAGTTATCTCGCCGGATGATGTCGGCAAGTTGGCGGCGACAATTGCTGCTGCTAATTTGATGATATGTACTGACAGTGCGCCGATGCACTTAGCTGTGGCGGTTCAAACTTATACAATAGCTTTGTTCGGCCCAACTGAACCGGCGAAATTGTTGCCAAAGAGCGATCGATTTTTGGGCATTAAATCTCCTACTGGCAAAATGGCGGACATCTCTCCTCAAGAGGTTTTGAAGAAGGTTTGGGGCGGCTAAAAACTAGGATATCTAAGTCAGGACACGGCAGTGCCGTGTCCCTACAATTTAGCAGGTTTCCAGGCCCGAGGACGAGGAAAGTAGTCGAGGATCTAAAACTCGATGTTAGTCTTCCAAATCATCCATCATCTGCTGCAACCTAGATTCCGCACTCTCAACTTTCACCATCGGTGTTTACCTATTTTTATCAAGCAATAAAGCTCTAAATTAGACGTTTTGTTTTATAACGTGGTTAATGCCGATGATCTTAGGAAATTGCCATTGTAGTGCGCGAGGGCGGATCGAACCTGTAACCGTAACCCCGAATAGTTTTAATAAACTGCGATCCACTAGCATCAGCTTGAATCATTTTCTTGCGAATCTGACCGATATGTACGCTAACAACGTTCTCTTCTCCTGTGTCGTTGCAGTTCCACCCCCAGATTTTTTCGATTAGCTGTTGGCGACTCCAAGATTGACCGGAATGACTTGCCAAAAAATATAATATCTTAAATTCCAAGGCTGTTAACTTGACAATGCGATCGTTGAGTGTTGCTTCCCGACGCGCTGAATCGATCGCGAATCGATCGAATACAATACGTGAGGGAGTGACAGGCCTCATCCGTCTCAACACAACTTCTATACGAATTGCCAACTCTGCCAAACCAAAGGGTTTGCAGATATAGTCATCAGCACCTGCAGACAGGACTTTAAGTTTATCAGCTTCGTCCGTGCGGCTGCTTAGCATTACCACAAAAACATTAGTCCGGCGCTGCATTTCCTGGCAGAGGTGATAGCCTGTAGTATCCGGCAAATTCCAATCGAGAACTACTAGCAGTGGCTTTAATTTTTCAAACAATGCTAAAGCCGTCTCGCCATCTGCTGCCGAATCTACTTGATATTTCTGATTTAAAAAACGATGAACTAGAGTGCGGATGGATGGGTCATCGTCCACAACGAGAATCTTGGGAGTAGTGCCAGTAATTATCACAAAAAAGTTTCTTTCAGTTGTCAATAGACGGGTGGCAATTTCAGAACAGCTTTAGTGAAGAGTAAAGCCCAAGTCGTTCCAACTAAACAGAGTTTTTTCGGGCAATTCTTCTTTCAGCTTAGTCTTGAGCTCAAAAGGCTTGCCCCAATCCCATATTTCGATCTCTAGGCGTTCGTTAAATACTGCGATCGCCAGCTCGATTTTCGGAGTTCCCACTGACAGATTTTGGTGGGCGTGGCGAACAGCATGGGCAAAACCCTCGATCGCAGCAAGTTTACAAAGCTGCAAAACTGCTTCGGGAATGGGTAGAAGCTCTAACTGCTCGACCCACCATAAAACTTGAGTAACCGCCTGGAGCTCGCTATTTACTTGAAGCTTAAATTTGTGAAGTGGCGGGTTATAACTTCGAGCGGATTGGGGATTTCGTTGCTCTTGAAGCCAGTTAAAACTGTGTAAGACATCGATCGCACGCTTAAAAAAACCAGCTTGAGGGCTAGGTTGGGGTGGTACTAAAGCTGGCTGAAAGTATTTTACAATTAACAGACAGTTTCGACCAGCAGATGTGCGGGTATAACTTAGCTCATCGGCAATTTTGCCAATAAGTTTTATACCTATTTTTCCTATTTCATCGATTTCGCTAAAATCTTCGTCACGGTGCGAATTTTCTAAGTTAGAGTTCATAACGCTTTTCTCTGCTAAATATTGAGCTTTTTTGTTTCGACAGATATCCTACTGAAGCAAAAAGGGAGAATGGAGGGCAGACAAGGTGAGTTTTAATTTGCAATCTGCCATGATTTTTAGGGCAAATCTGGCAGGAGATTAAAACCTATCGGTACTAGTCAGGCCGAACTAATTAAAGAATGATTTGCAGATATAGTCATCTTTGCTAAAACATAAATTCTAGCTCTTTTAAACCGAACGGCTCTTTTGTTGGCGATTGGTCAATTTTAACTTTGCTGGGAAAATTAAGAGGCTTTCCCCAATCCCAAATTTGAATTTCTATGCGTTCGTTAAAAACGGCGATCGCAAGATCGATCGGAGTGTTCGAGGGCATATTTTTGTGATGGTGAATAGCATTTATAAACCCCTCGACTGTCGCAAGTTTACAAAGCTGCAAAACTTCTTCGGGAAGTGGTAGATTCTCTAACTGTTCGACCCACCATAAAACTTGAGTGACAGTGGCAATGTCACTATTGAGTTGAAGAGTAATTTTTTGCAGTGGCTGGTTAGAACTGCGATCGGATTGGCTAGTTTTTTGCTCTTTCAGCCAGTTGAAAATGTTTAAAGTATCGGTCGCTCGCTTAAAACAATCAGCTTGAGTGCTAGGGTGAGGTAGTACAGGCTGAAAATATTTTACAATTAACAGACAGTTGCGACGGTCAGAAGTGTGGGTATAACTAAGCTCATCGGCAATTTGGCTAATAATTTTTATACCTATCCCAAGTGATGGGATTTCATCCATTTTTCTAAAATCTTCGTCACCGTGCGAGTTGCCGAATAAGTTCAAATTCATTTGACTGACCTCTCTTGTTTATCAATAACTGCTTGTCTGTGTTCTGCTCAAATCATGGCATCACTTTAATTAAGTGAAGTTGACCAGAGGTATAAACTTAGGTCTATTAGAGGTCGGTATAATCAAAGTATAGTCAAGGTATAATTAAACTACTCTCATGCAGAGTCCCGATTCTTCGCAAGGCTCAGGAGTGGGAAGCATCCTAGCCGTCTAAGAGCTCCTTGGCCAGGCTCAGGATGATTTAAGTGCATGATGCGTAAGTTGTAATAAAGTTAAATGAGGGGTTAACCTAGATGGATTGGCAAGAATTGCTTACAGGCGAATCTGGGACACATGGATTATCGATGGAACAAACAGAAACATTATTAGCAGCACTCTTTTCTCCTGAAAGAGCACCCCTCAATCAGGCACAGCTTTCAGTAAAATTCAGCATAACAGAAGCTGCTGTAACACAGCGACTGGGAGAGATTTACAAGAAATTTTCAAAGAGTTTCCCTGAACTTTCTGACCAACAAGGTGCAGGGAAGTTGAAGATTATGCATACTAAATTAAAACAGAAGTATTATCAACCATCACAACCAGTAGTTGCCACCCAAGCTTGTAACTCATCTCCCTACCCTGAAGAATTTAGATCGTTAATAGAAGAAAAAATTCGGAGGTTTTGCGGCCGCCAATTTGTTTTTGATACTTTTCAGCAATTTATCACCGACAATCCTCACGGTTATTTTACGATCGTCGGGGATGCGGGAATGGGCAAAAGCTCGATCGTTGCCAAATACGTCTCTGAACATAAATCTCCCTGCTATTTCAATATTCTCGTCGAAGGTCGCAACCGACCAGAATTGTTTTTGAAGAGCATTCGCCGGCAATTAATTGACCGCTATCAATTGCCAAGTTCAGAAGACGCCGATTTACCAACTTTACTGGCAAAGGTCGCGGGAAAACTCACGGCGGGCGAACGTTTGGTAATTGCAATTGATGCACTGGATGAAGTCGAACAACAACCGGGAGAAAATCTTTTACATTTACCCACCTCTCTGCCCAATAACGTATATTTCTTGCTGACGAGGCGACCCTATAACCTCGGTCAAAAGCGGCTGTCCGTATCCCCGGGAGTTCCAGTAAAAGAGTTAGATTTAAGAGACAGCGAGTATGTTAATTTCAATCAGGATGATATCAAAGAGTATATTCGGTATCTGATAAATACTGATGCTGAGTATAAAGATAAACTGAGAAACTGGATTCAAACCCGCAGCATTCCCGATCTAATTTTTGTCGAGCAAGTGGCAAACAAGAGCGAAAATAATTTTATGTATTTGCGGTATGTTTTACCAGCAATTGCTAATGGCGATTACAATGACTTGGATTTAAAGCAATTGCCAAAGGGGCTGCAAGAGTATTATCAAAACCATTGGGTGCGGATGGGGATGGATGCTAAGCCAGGGCAATTGATGGAGAATGTCTTGTATATTTTACTAGAGATTGGCACGCCGATTCCCTGCGAAATGATTGCTGGAATTGCCAAGGTAGATGAATGCGATGTGGGAAAGGTTTTAGAAGATGAGTGGGTTGAGTATTTAAAAAAGCAGAATCTAGAAGGAGAAATCTGCTATACCATCTATCATGCTAGTTTCCTTGACTTTCTGAAAGGCAAACGGGAGATGGATTCAAAGCGGAAGATTTTTAAAGAAGTAAATCAACGGATTGCTGAGTATTTAGAAGAGGGGTTGGGGTGAAATGGGAGAATTTGCTGACAAGTTAGCGGCCAAACCACTTTCCTATCAACGTGCTTATCTGGGCAGCTTACTGCCAAATTATGTCAAGTCAGGGAATTTAGAAAAGTATTATCAAAGACTGACAGATTTTAACTTTCTGATGGCAAAGATTCAGCATCCTGAATTTGGGGTGGAGGCACTGATTGATGATTTCAATTTAGTTGACGATTCAGAAGCAGTAACTCACCCAGAGTACAACCCAGAAACAGCGAAAGCCCTGGACTTGATTCAAGCGGTACTGTGGATGTCAGCCGATATTTTGGAGCGAGATAAAAGGCAACTGGCAGGGCAATTGTTAGGGCGCTTACTGTACTTTGAAATACCAGAGATTCAGGCAATGCTGGAAGTAGCCAAGCAGTGGAAAGCAGCACCTTGGTTGCGTCCTTTGACACCATGTTTTACTCCCCCTTGCAGGGGACTACTACGCACCCTCGAAGGTCACAGCAACTCGGTAAATGCAGTCGCGGTCACTACTGATGGCAAGCGGGCAATTTCTGGTTCAGGAGACACCACCATCAAAGTCTGGGATTTAACAACTGGAAAGGAAGAATTTACTCTCACTGGTCACAGCAAATCAGTAGGCGCAGTAACCGTCACTGCTGATGGGAAGCGGGCAATTTCTGGTTCAGATGACGACAGCATCAAAGTCTGGGATTTAACAACTGGAAAAGAAGTATTTACTCTCACTGGTCACAGCAAATCAGTATATTCAGTTACCGTCACTGCTGATGGGAAGCGGGCAATTTCTGGTTCTTTGGACAAAACCCTCAAAGTCTGGGATTTAACAACTGGAAAAGAAGTATTTACTCTCACTGGTCACAGCAAATCAGTATATTCAGTTACC
>NZ_JAUBTR010000052.1:30962-33904 GCF_036705045.1 Microcoleus sp. BR0-C5 | reverse complement strand
GTCACTGCTGATGGTAAATGGGCGATTTCTGGTTCAGATGACGACAGCATCAAAGTCTGGAATTTAATAACTGGAAAGCAAGAGTTTAGTCTCGAAGGTCATAGCAACTCAGTAAAAGCAGTTGCTGTCACTGCTGATGGGAAGCGGGCAATTTCTGCTTCTTTTGACAACACTCTCAAAGTCTGGAATTTAACCACTGGAAAGGAACTGTTTACTCTCACTGGTCACAAATCCTTGGTAAAAGCAGCAGCCGTTACTGCTGATGGGAAACGGGCAATTTCTGGTTCAAGAGACAACACCATCAAAGTCTGGGATTTAACCACTGGAAAGGAAGAGTTTACTCTCACTGGTCACAGCAACTCGGTAAATGCAGTTGCCGTCACTGCTGATGGCAAGCGGGCGATTTCTGGTTCCTGGGACAACACTATCAAAGTCTGGAATTTAACAACTGGAAAGGAAGAGTTTACTTCTGAAGGTCACAGCAACTCAGTAAATGCAGTTGCTGTCACTGCTGATGGGAAGCGGGCGATTTCTGGTTCATCGGACAAGACCATCACAGTTTGGAGTTTCACAACAGGAGATAAACAGTTTTCTCTCATCGGTCACAGCAACTCGGTAAATGCAGTTGCTGTCACTGCTGATGGGAAGCGGGCGATTTCCGGTTCCTGGGACAAGACGCTCAAAGTCTGGGATTTAATAACCAGAGACGAACTATTTACTCTCACTGGTCATAGCGACTGGGTAAAAGCAGTAGCCGTCACTGCTGATGGCAAGCAGGCAGTTTCCGGTTCTTTGGACAAAACTCTCAAAGTCTGGGATTTGTCAATTGGAAGGGAACAGTTTACTCTCAAAGGCCACAGTAACTGGGTAAAAGCAGTAGCCGTCACTGCTGATGGCAATCGGGCGATTTCTGGTTCATCAGACAAAACACTCAAAGTCTGGGATTTAACAACTCGAAAGGAAGAGTTTACTCTTGAAGGTCACAGTTACTCAGTAACGGTAAATGCAGTTGCTGTGACCGCTGATGGGAAGCGAGCAATTTCTGGTTCAAGAGACAAAACCCTCAAAGTCTGGGATTTAACAACTCGAAAGGAAGAGTTTATTCTCAAAGGTCACAGCGACTCAGTAAAAGCAGTAGCCATCACCCCGAACGGGAAACGGGCGATTTCTGGTTCAAGAGACAAAACCCTCAAAGTCTGGGATTTGTCGAGTGGAAATGTCATTGCCACTTTCACGGGTGAAAGTTCGATCGCCTCTTGCGCTATTGCACCCGATGGAGCCACAATTGTCGCAGGCGACGCATCCGGCCGAGTATATTTCCTGCGGCTAGAAGGGGTGGAGGCACTAACATGAATTCCTCACCTCTGGCAAATCCCATCTCTACCCCTGTTTACCCAAGAGAATTTGCTGACAAGTTAGCGGCCAAACCACTTTCCTATCAACGTGCTTATCTGGGCAGCTTACTGCCAAATTATGTCAAGTCCGGTAATTTAGAAAAGTATTATCAAAAACTGACAGATTTTAATTTTCTGATGGCAAAGATTCAACATTCTGAGTTTGGGGTGCAGGCACTTATTGATGATTTCAATTTGGTTGGCGGTTCAGAAGCAGTAACTCACCCAGAGTACAACCCAGAAAAAATGAAAACTCTGAGCTTGATTCAAGTGGCACTGTGGATGTCAGCCGATATTTTGGAGCGAGATAAGATGCAACTGGCAGGGCAATTGTTAGGGCGGTTGCTGCACTTTAATATTCAGGCAATTCAGGCAATGCCAGAGGTAGCAAAACAGTGGAAAGCAGCACCTTGGTTGTGTCCTTTGACACCCTGTTTAACTCCCCCTCGCAGGGGATTGCTACGCACCCTACAGGGTCACAGCAAGTCGGTAAAAGCAGTAGCCGTCACGGAGGATGGCAAGCGGGCGATTTCTGGTTCAAGAGACCAAACCCTCAAAGTCTGGGATTTAACCACTGGAAAGGAACTGTTTACTCTCAATGGTCACAGACAGGTATATGCAGTAGCCGTCACCCCCGACGGCAAGCGGGCGATTTCTGGTTCAGATGACAACACCCTTAAAGTCTGGGATTTAACAACTCGAAATGAACTGTTTACTCTCAATGGTCATAGCGATTCGGTAAATGCAGTAGCAGTCACTACTGATGGCAATCGGGCGATTTCTGGTTCAGATGACAACACCCTCAAAGTCTGGGATTTAACCACTGGAGAGGAAGTGTTTACTCTCAATGGTCACAGCAACTCGGTACATGGAGTAGCAGTCACCCCCGACGGCAAACGGGCGGTTTCTGGTTCGTGGGACAACACCCTCAAAGTCTGGGATTTAACAACTCGAAAGGAACTGTTTACTCTCAATGGTCATAGCGATTCGGTAAATGCAGTAGCAATCACTGCTGATGGCAAGCGGGCGATTTCTGGTTCGTGGGACAACACCCTCAAAGTCTGGGATTTAGCAACTGGAAATGAACTGTTTACTCTCAATGGTCACAGACAGGTAAATGCAGTCACTGTCACTACTAATGGCAAACAGGCAATTTCTGTTTCATATGAAAACACCCTTAAAGTCTGGGATTTGACAACTAGAAATGAACAGTTTACTTTCAATATTAACAGCGGCTCGGTAAATGCAGTTGCTGTCACTGATGATGGCAGGCGGGCGATTTCTGGTGCATATGATACAACCCTTAGAGTCTGGGATTTAACAACTGAAAATGAACAGTTTACTTTCAATTGTCATAGCAATTCGGTAAATGCAGTAGCCGTCACGGAGGATGGCAAGCGGGCGATTTCTGGTTCAGATGACAACACCCTCAAAGTCTGGGATTTAACAACTGGAAAGGAACAGTTTACTCTCAATTGTCATAGCAATTCGGTAAATGCAGTAGCCGTCACGGAGGATGGCAAGCGGGCGATTTCTGGTTCAGATGAC
>NZ_JAUBTR010000052.1:0-30862 GCF_036705045.1 Microcoleus sp. BR0-C5 | reverse complement strand
TTTACTCTCAATGGTCACACCAGTTCGGTATATGCAGTAGCCGTCACGGAGGATGGCAAGCGGGCGATTTCTGGTTCATATGACAAAACCCTCAAAGTCTGGGATTTAACAACTGGAAAGGAACAGTTTACTCTCAATGGTCACACCAGTTCGGTATATGCAGTAGCCGTCACGGAGGATGGCAAGCGGGCGATTTCTGGTTCGTGGGACAACACCCTCAAAGTCTGGGATTTAACAACTGGAAATGAACTGTTGACTCTCAATGGTCACAGCAACTGGGTAGAAGCAGTTGCCGTCACTGCTAATGGCAAACGGGCAATTTCTGGTTCATCGGATAAGACCATAAAAGTCTGGGATTTGTCGAGTAAAAATGTCATTGCTAGTTTTACAGGTGAAAGTTCGATCGCCTGTTGCGCTATTGCACCCGATGGAGTCACAATTGTGGCAGGCGGTCGATCGGGCCGCGTATATTTCCTGCGGTTAGAAGGGGTGGAGGCACTAACATGAATTCCTCACCTCTCTCAACTCCCATCTATACCGCTGCTTACCCAAAAGAATTTCAGCAACTCCTGCGAGAAAAAACCGAGAATTTTGTCGGGCGCAAGTTTGTTTTTTCTGCGATATCCGACTTTCTGAACTCCCACAGCCGCGGTTATTTCACAATTGTCGGCACTCCCGGCTGCGGCAAAAGTTCCATCCTCGCCCAATATGTCAGGGCCCATCCTCGCAGTATCTATTACAACGCTGGAGTTGAAGGCAAAAATCGAGCTGAAGATTTTCTCGCTTCTGTCTGCACTCAACTGATTGACAAATACCTTGCCGCCAATGGGGAAACATCGGAAATCCTCAAGCTCAAATCTCAACTTCAAAGTCTCGAATCCCATGATGGGAGTTGGTTTCTGTCTTTGTTGCTTCAGCAAATTAGCGATAAATTAAACGATCGCCAACGGTTGATAATTGTCATAGATTCTGTAGACGCGATCGCCCCCACCAGTCAGCCTCCCAGCTCAAATCTGTTTTATCTGCCGAGATATTTGGGCGATCGTACTTATTTTATCCTCGCCCGCCGCCCGTTTTTGAGAGAGAAATCCGGTTTGTTAATTGAAACCCCCTCTCAAACTCTCGATTTAAGAGATTATCCCGCCCAAAATCGCGAAGATGTCCTCAACTACATTCAGCAATACCTATCAACCGCACCGGATTTAACTCAACCCGAATTCTGCCAACAACTCGCCACTGTCAGCGAAAACAATTTTATGTATCTGAGTCAGATGTTACCTGCCATTAACGAGAATTCACGCCCCGATGCTAATCTGGGGGAGTCCTCACTTGTCTCTGAACTTCCTCCCGGTTTAGCAGCGTATTATCAAAACCACTGGCTGCGGATGAGAGGTGATGGCTTATCGGAAGTTGACTTGTCTGTGCTGAATGTTTTGGTACAATCCACAACAGGTTTATCTGTAAGTGCCATATCCAATATAATTGATCGGGATGAATACGATGTTGAAAAAGTGTTAGACAATTGGATCGAGTTCTTAAATAAACAAGAAATTGGAGGAGAAATTTGCTATAGTTTGTATCATAATAGTTTCCGCGAATGGCTAGGCAAACAATCTATTTTAGAATGACGATGAGGACATGGCACTGTCCATTGGAGTCAACTTAACGTTACACCGATAGTCCGACAGGGGTTGAAACCCCTGCCTCAAAGCTAAAGTCCTCTTTTAGAGGACTAATGAATGATTCAGTCCTCTTTTAGAGGACTTTCGCTATTAGACAGGGAATTCATTCCCTGGCGGGCTGGCGGGTAGGCGCGAGGACTAGCGAACGAAAAGCTTAAGTTGACACGCCTTGGGCATTGCCGTCTCCTAACTGTGGGTAATATCAATTCCGATGCCACCGAGTTTTATATTATATAAAAAACAATACAACAATGAAACGAGCAGTATTTCTTGACAGAGATGGCGTTCTCAATATCGAAGCCGGCTACATTCACAAAGTAGAAGATTTGCATTTAATCCCCGGAGTAGCCCAAGCTGTACGCCGTTTAAATGACAAAGAAATATTTTGCTGTTTGGTTTCCAATCAATCGGGTCCGGCGAGGGGCTATTATCCGGTTAGCCACGTAGAAGCTTTGCACAAACGCCTTTGTCAGCTATTAGAAAATGAAGCAGGAGCAAAGTTAGATGATCTTTATTACTGTCCTTATTTAAGCGCAGCCGAAGGCGGAACCAACCCAGAATTCACGCGATATACAACGTGGCGAAAACCAAATACAGGGATGTTGGTAGCGGCCGCTTGGGAACAGGATTTAGATTTGCGAAATAGTTTTATGGTGGGGGATAAAGCCACTGATGTAGACATGGCTCATAATGCCGGCTGTACTGGTATTTTGGTGCAGACTGGTTATGGAGAAAGTGTGTTGAGTGGGGAGTATCAGCACCATACTAAACCTGATTTTATAGCAGCAAATTTAGCTGCGGCGGTGGAGTGGATTTTGCAACACTTTGATTAGTGTTGGTAGTGGCATTTAAGTTGTTTCTCGTTGAGTTTTACAGGAAAGTGGTACGTAAGGAAGCGCGACTGTAAACGTTGTACCCACGCCCATTTTGCTTTCGCAGGCTATCGCCCCTCCTTGCAATTCTACAGCTTTTTTAACAATTGTTAATCCCAAACCGTTACCTTTAATCTTCCCACTATTCTTGCAGCGGTAAAACATTTCAAATATTTTCCCTACTTCGGTTTCTGGGATGCCGATACCTTCGTCTCGGATACGCATAATTAGTAAGGGGGAGTTAATATTTGTAAATTGGGAATTGGGCAACAAACACTGAGGAGATAAGCAGAAAATAGCTTCTTTGTCTGCCTCGCCTGCTGGACGGCATTCCAATTCCAAAGTGACTTGCCCGCCGTTGGGAGAATATTTGATGGCGTTGACGATTAAGTTAGAAATAATGCCATGCAGCAATTGTTGATCTAACATCGCGCTGGTAACATCTGAGGGGATTAATGTTAGTTTGTGGTGGGCTTCATTTCCTAACTGCAATTGAGCGAGCAAGTCTTGACAAAATTCGACTAAATTTATCGGTAATGGATGGCATTTGAGTTGACCTGCTTCTGCTCGACCCATAAACAGCATATCATCGATTAGCTGGTTCATCTTTTGGGTAGCTGAGTGCACCAGCCGCAGCGTTCTAACTTGGGATTCGTCCCTGCTGCGAGTTCGATCGAGATCGAGAAGTTCCGCAGAAATTAAAATCGCGTTGAGCGGGTTCCGCAATTCGTGAGCGGCCATTGAAATATACTGGTTTTGGCGGTGTGATTTTTCTTCCACCGACTCTCTGAGTGCTTCGGCAGCTTTGAGAGATTCTCGCATCTTGGTTTCGATTTCATGTCTGTGCAGGGCAATCTCGATCGCCACCCGCAAATCATTTTGTTGAAATGGTTTAATAATATAACCGAATGGATCTGTAAGTTTTGCTCTTTGCAGCGTTTGATCGTCAGCATAAGCTGTTAAAAATACTGTCGGCACATTCCTATTAGTTCGGATTTTCTCGGCTGTTGTTACCCCGTCCATGTCACCTTTAAGCACGATGTCCATTAACACCAAATCGGGCGGGTTTTCTATAGCTTTTTGAATTGCTTCTTCTCCTGAAGAAACTGTAGCTGTTACTGCATATCCCAGTTTTTTTAATCGACCTGCTATGTCTTGGGCTACAATAACTTCGTCTTCTACAACCAAAATTTGTATAGGGTTCATTTTTCGTTAAATACGCTGCCGATAATTTAACTCTTGGAAAATTAGAGTGTAGCAGGTTCCACACTGACTGTCAATGGCAATACTCGCTTCTAATTGGTAAGCCAACATTCTTACTAATCGCAATCCTAATGTTTCCGTATTTTCCATGTCAAAATCAGCCGGAAATCCGCAACCGTTATCTTGAATAGTTAAATGAAACTGGTGGTTATTGATTTCATGAAAGTCAATAGTTATTTCACCATCTAAATTAGAGCCAAAGGCATATTTTAAAGAGTTAGAAACCAGTTCGTTAATAATTAACCCGCACGGAATAGCTGTTTCTATATTTAAATAAATGGGGTCAACTTTGAGGTTGAATTGAATGGAAGTGTTGCCACAACCAAAAGATTGATACAAATTAGCAACCAAGTTTTCGACGTAGGGAGACAGGGCGATGTGATCGAGGTTTTCGGATTGATAAAGTTGCTCGTGAATCAGAGCCATTGAATGGATGCGGGTCTGGCTTTCTTCAAATAAAGCTAGGGTCACTTCGTCTTCAATGTATTGAGATTGAAGTTGCAGCAGGCTGGAAATTATCTGCATATTATTTTTGACTCGGTGGTGAATTTCTTTGAGCAATACTTCTTTTTCGCGGAGTGCTGCTTGGATGCGGGCATCGGTAAATTTGCGATCGCTGATATCTTCGCCAATACCCGCAATGCGGTAAATTTTGCCCGATTCATCGTAAATGGGAAAAGCTCGATCGCACACCCAGCGAATTGTGCCGTCTGGTCGAAAAATCCGATATTCGATATTGGTGGACTCGCCCTGCAACACTCGCCCCATTGCCTCTTCCAACAGGAGTTTATCTTCTGGATGCACCCACTCCATCATTTTTAAGGGCTCAGCATACAATTCTTCGCGACTGCGCCCCCAGATTTGTTCGTAAGCTGGACTCAGATACAATAAATCGGTGAATTCCGCAGACATTAGCCAGACGGAATCTTGGATATTTTCTGCTAACTGGCGGAAGCGTTCTTCACTTTCGCGGATGGTTTTTTCTGCCTGTTTGCGTGCGGTAATATCTACTGCAATGCCCACGATGCGGTAGATATTACCAAATTGATTTCTAATGGGAAAAGCCCGATCGCGAATCCAGCGAATTTCGCCGTCCGGCCTAACAATTCGATATTCTATCTCTTTTTCAGACTCAATTGGTTTAGTAAAGGTAGCAATAACGCGATCGCGATCTTCTGGATGGAGGGACTCTGCAAAAAAGCGCCCGTAAGCATACAAATCAGCGCAGCTTCTGCCCCAAATCTTTTCGTAACCCGGACTGATATAAATAATTTTCTGGAGTTGAACGTTTACCATCCAAAACACGCTTTCAATGTTTTCTGCTAGCTGTCGGAACCTTTCTTCGCTTTCTTTCAGTGCTGCTTCTGTTTTTTTGCGATCGCTAATATCTTCTGTCACGACTACATTGTAAATTGCCCCGCTCAGCGGTTCTTTGATTAGCGATACTGTAATATTTACCCAAACTACAGTGCCATCTTTGTGCAGCAAGCGTTTTTCCCTTTTAAAACTGTCAATTTCCCCGGCAAATAATTTATTGTTTTGTTTTAAATCTGCATCTATATCTTCTGGGTAAGTAACGTCCATCCAAGTTCGCGACAGCAGTTCGCTCGCACTATATCCCACTATCTCGCAGAATTTTTGATTGACTCGCAAATAGCGGCCTGTTTGGTCAGGGTGGGTAATGCCGACTGCCGCTTGTTCGACGGTTGCTCGAAAGCGTTCTTCGCTATCTCTGAGGGTTGCTTCTGCTTTTTTGCGATCGCTAATATCGCGCTGCACGCCAAAATACCCGACGATTCTGCCGTGGGAATCGTAAATGCCAATATAGTCGCCTTCCACCCAAATTATATCCCCGTCCAACTTGCGATTGTCATTTTCGATGTGAATTCGGCCAGCATCGAAAAATTGCCTGATTATCTCTCTGCCCCCAGCCAAGTTGTGCGAAAACAAAGAGTAAAGCGTCCGGCCAATAAACTCTTTCCTAGTACCTCCGTATTGAGCTATCAAAGCATCGTTTGCCTTCGTTACCCGCCCGTTAGCAAATATGTAATCCAAGACTTTTTCTTTGTCAACTGTATCGTCCCATTGCACTGGTTCGTCTAGCATCATAAAGAAAAAGCCATCTAAAGATTGAGAGAAAAACAATTCTAGCTGTTCCTGGCTTTCCCGCAGAGCTTTTTCGGCGCGCCAGCGAGAGAGAATTTCTTCCTGCAATTGCTCGTTAGCTGTTTTCAAGTCTTCAGTGCGATTTTGATATTTAATTTCTAGCTGATTTTTGATTTCTTCTAGCGCTATTTCTGCCTGTTTTTTTTCGGTAATATCTTGAGTAACGACCATTCCTGCAAAAATTTCTTCCCGGTCATTTTTGACGGGAGCAACTGTTGTGGAATAAACGCGATCGCGGTATTTATATTCAAAATTATTCTCTTTTCCTGCCAAAGCAGCGCGATATGTAGTCTCAAAAAGTGGCAAATCTTCAGGTGGCGATACTTCCCACAATGTTTTGCCTTCCAACAATTCTTTGGACAAACCCACTACTGCCAAACCTTGGCCGTCAACCAAAGTATAGCGCAAATCGCGATCGAACAAAAACACCGAGCCATTGGGATAATGTTTGATGAGAGTTCGGTACATTTCCTGGCTTTTTTCCAGAGATGTGATTAACTCAATACGATCGTCCTCGGTGATATCAAATTCTGTTGCCGAACCCGAAACGCCAGCATTCTCGACTGCTTTGAGTTGTGCTTCTAATTTCTGGCACAATTCTCTCTGCTGCTGCAAATCCTCTTCGAGTTGCCGAATCTTTGCTTTTTGCTCTGCTACTAATGCTTCGCAGGTTTCCAGAGGTCGATCGATCTTTGTAGGATCAATACACATAATGGGTCTATGTTTTGCAGTTGCGGACTTGAGCTTTTTCCAGCCAATACTAACAAAGCTCAAGCCTGCACTGCCAACTTATATCATGGACGGTTGCATCGGAATAATATATCTGGATGATATAGCCCGCTCATAATTCCGATGCTACTGGATTTGATATTATATCCTTTCCGGTTGCATCGGTATTGTTCAAACAGTCAACAGTCAACAGTCAACAGTCAACAGTCAACAGTCAACAGTCAACAGTCAACAGTCAACAGTCAACAATTATTTAGGAACTCCAGCCGTCAAGACTTCATGACAATCCACGGTCACCAAAACATCATCTTCAATTCTCACGCCAATACCGCGCCATTTTTCAGGAACCTCCGGCTGTCCTTCCACGGGTTTAATATAAGGAGAAATATAAATCCCCGGTTCCACCGTCAGCACTTGTCCTGCCTGCAAAAATTGCGGATTTTCGCCGTACTGATAAACGCCGACATCGTGCACATCCAATCCCAGCCAATGACCAGTGCGGTGCATATAAAATGGCTTGTATTTCTCTTCTTTAATTATCTCTTCAATGTCCCCCACCAAAAGTTTTAAATCCATTAAACCTTCCACCAAAACGCGCACTGCTGTTTCGTGAATTTTGCTGTAAGGATTTCCCGGATATACTTGACTAATTGCCTGCAATTGTGCTTGCAAAACTAAGTCATAAATTATCTGTTGTTCAGTTGTAAATTTGCCGCTAACAGGAAAGGTGCGAGTAATATCAGCGTTGTAGTAGTCGCAAGCACAACCTGCATCTATTAGCAACAAATCGTTTTCCTGCATTTGCCGATTGTTTTCGATGTAGTGGAGGACACAGGAATTGTAACCGGATGCAACAATTGAAGGGTAAGCGGGAGTGCAACCATTTAAGCCAAAAGTATGTTCTATTTCAGCTTGAATTTCATATTCGTACCTGCCAGGTTTGGTGAATTCTTGGGCGCGGTTGTGCGCTGCAACTGAGATATTAGCGGCTTTTCGCATTAATGCTAATTCAGTTTCGCTTTTCACCAGCCGCATCGGGTGTAAAATAATGTTGGAATCTTCGACTGCTGTCGGGCCAGTGCCGCGTTTCGGGTAGGTTGCCATCAAGCGCTGCCAGTGATTGAGGACTGTTTGGTTGAAAGTACGATCGCGCCCGAAGTGATAATATATGCGATCGGCTTTTTCTAAATATTTCGGCAATTTTTCCGCAAGTTCATTAATCGGGAAAGCTTCATCCGCGCCGTACAATTCCTTAGCGCCTTCTACTCCGGCACGATAACCGTGCCAAGTTTCTTTTTCCAAGTCTTTTGGCTGCACAAACAAAACAAATTTGTGTTCTTCATGGTGTGGCGCGAGCACTGCTACCGCCGCAGCTTCGTTGAAACCGGTTAAATAGAAAAAATCGCTATCTTGTCGGTAGGCGTATTCTACATCGTTGTGCATGACGGCTGCAGGGGCGCTGCGAAATATCGCCGTCCCGCTGCCAATTTTTGCCATTAACTGTTCGCGTCTTTGCCGGTATTCGGTGGGGTTGGTCATCCGATTTTAGATTTGAGATTTTAGATTTGAGATTGAGTGTAATATTAACACTCATCCGATTTTAGATTTTAGATTTTAGATTTGAGATTGAGTGTAATATTAATAACACTCATCAGATTTGAGATTTGATATTGATTTTAATATTAACACTCGGCGGTTTAAGCCGCTGAGTTTACGGGAACACAGGCACAACCCGCAAGCCAAGGGTTGAAGATATAGTTACTCTCTGTTTTTTTTCTACTTATTTATTCTCTTGTTCTGCGATCGCCAATTTACAAGTATAGTCAACCAGCCGAGACAAAGATGAGTGGCCATCGACTAAAGTCCATTTCGGAGAGAAATTCGACCAATTTTCGCCATCTTGGCTAACTCTGACAGTTCTCAACTGTCGTTGCTGGCAGTCAACTTCCATTTGCGCCAACAATTTATCGTTACTAAACTGTTGAGTTACTAAAATAGTTCTGACTGGATAAGAGGGAGCACCGGGAATATCGGATTTGCTTAATTCAACGCTGCTGGAGTCGATGCAAATATCTACAAAACATCTTGATTTTTCGGCGCGGGCGCTCAAAGTATTGACACCCACAAAAATAAAAGCTGCTATAAAAAAAAATGGCGAATTCTTAGTATGTAGGGCTAATGTAGTATTCATCTGCGTTAATTGGCGTTTAGGGGCGGTTTAATATTAGACCTCTTGCAAAAATAGCTGGGACGGGCTCTCCGGCCCATCCCACAAAAAGTTTTTTCTCTTGTGGGATGGGCCGGAGAGCCCGTCTGAAAATTTGCTTAAAAGGACTTTTGCAAAAAGTCTATTGTTGACAGTTTAATAAAAAAGTAGGGACGTGAAAATGCTGTTGCGTCCCTACTTTTTAAAGACACGGCAATGCCGTGTCCCTAATGTTTAAACAAGTCTTAAAGCTGAGGAACGTATTGTTCTTTTTCAGGAACAAAAGTGTATTCAGAGACGATTAGGCGCAACTCTTCGCCGTCGATGGTTTCTTTTTCGATCAACAAATCGACTAAGCGATCGATCACGGTGCGATTTTCGCGAATAATTCGGCGGGCGTCGTCGTAGCAGTGATCGACAATCGATCGAACTTGTCCGTCAATCCGAGAGGCTATTTCTTCGGAATATTCCGATCGCGCTGTGTAGTCGCGGCCGAGGAAAATTTCGCTTTGCTGAGCTTCCAGGGCGATCGGGCCCAAGGTAGACATCCCGTAGCGAGTCACCATTTGGCGTGCCATGCCACTTACTTGCTGCAAGTCGTTGCCGGCACCGGTAGTTACTTCGGCATCGCCGAAAACTACTTCTTCGGCTGCGCGGCCACCCAAAGCACCGCTAATCCGCGCTAAAATTTGCGATCTTGAAATCAAACCTTGGTCTTCGCTGGGCATGAACCAAGTCAAGCCGCGGGCCTGTCCGCGAGGAACTAAGGTAACTTTTTGAACTGGATCGTGGGCTTGAATGATTGTACCGACGATCGCGTGGCCGATTTCGTGGTAAGCAATCAAGCGCTTGCTCTTGCTGTCCACCAAGGGAGTGCCTTCCATACCTGCTACCACGCGATCGACTGCATCGTCAATTTCCAGCATCGTAATCGCTTCTTTGCGGCGTCTGGCTGTTAAAATAGCAGCTTCGTTGAGCAAGTTAGCCAAATCAGCGCCCGTAAAACCCGGAGTGCGGCGGGCGATGGCGTCCAAAGAAATCTCCGCAGACAGCTTTTTGTTGCGCGCGTGAACTTCCAAAATTTCCAAGCGGCCTTTAATATCCGGCGTATCTACGCTAACTTGGCGGTCAAAACGTCCCGGACGCAGCAACGCTGAGTCAAGCACGTCGGGGCGGTTCGTGGCAGCAATGATGATAATGCCAGTATTGCCCTCAAAACCGTCCATTTCGGTCAGCAACTGGTTCAGGGTTTGTTCCCGTTCGTCGTTACCGCCACCGATACCGGCGCCACGCTGGCGACCGACTGCATCGATTTCATCGATGAAGATGATGCAAGGAGCATTTTCTTTAGCTTTCTTGAACAAGTCGCGGACGCGGGAAGCGCCGACACCGACGAACATTTCGACAAATTCCGAACCAGAGATGCTGAAGAAAGGCACGCCGGCTTCGCCTGCGATCGCTTTTGCCAACATGGTTTTACCGGTTCCGGGAGGGCCCACTAGCAGTACGCCTTTGGGAATCTTTGCCCCGACTGCGGTAAAGCGTTCGGGTTTTTTGAGGAATGTCACCACTTCTTGTAGTTCTTCTTTGGCTTCCTCAACGCCTGCTACGTCGTCGAACAGTACGCCTGTTTTAGCTTCCATTTGAAAGCGAGCTTTGGATTTGCCAAAATTCATCGCTTGGCCCGGGCCGCCGGGAACGTTGCCACCGCGGCGGAAGAGGAAAAACAGCCCTCCTACTAACAACAGGGGAAATACTAGATTGCCTAAAAGTCCCCAGACAGCACCGTCGTTGCGTAGTGGGTGAGTGTCGAAGCTGATTTTGGAGTCTCTGAGCCTAGAAACCAGTTCCGGGGCATTTGAGGGCAAGTCCACCCGCCACCGCTGCTCGTGATTGTCCAGTTCGGGATCGACTGCTAGGACAATCGCCGTCCGACCTCCGTCGTAAAGGTCAACGCTGGTCACTCGACCGGCGTTTAAGTAATCTAAGAATCGACCGTAGCTCAGGCGGGTGCTGGCGGTGTTCTTGCTCATTTCTGCCGGGGATGGCGCAAAGGCCCCCTGCCACAAGAAAAAGCCGATGACTAAGGCGGGTAAAGTCCAAAGTAGTATAGTTCGCCAAGAAATTTTCATAAATGCGGATGCCTTGAATTGGGGACAGATCGGGTAAGATCGCGGTGTGGGAGAAGTGCGACAAAAGTTTACACTCAGAATCTTAACTAAATTTAACTTAACAATGCACTCTCAGGCAACAGGCCGTATTGCCGCGATCGATCGAAAATACTCCTCGACCGAAACCATCGAGGGTACAAACCCCCGGACAGCGGCCTCTGCTGTCGCCTCTAAAATCTAAAATCTAAAATCTAAAATCTAAAATCTAAAATCAATTAAGGGCGATCGTCCCGAATATAATGTTTGGTGCTGATTTCGATACCGATCTAGGTAGAGTTAGAAGAATCGCCACTTTCACCCACTGTCTTTAAGCGTGGCAGTGTCAAGGGATAAGGCATGATAATGGTGAGGCTCAGTGAGGTAACACATTTCAATGACAACTAGACAGCTTGTTCCTAATTCGGCTATGCTGACCCAGCAGACTAAAGTCGCTTCTAACAAATCGATTATTAGTGCTGATTTGGGTCGGACGGCAACTAAAGCTTGCGTGAGTCGCAACCCTAGTAGCGTTGTTTTCATCCCTGCCAACGTGGCTACTATGCCCGTGGAAAAGGTGCGGGGTGGCAGCTTTGAGTCCAAAGCAACAGACCCTCTGTTGGATATGTGGCTGGAGTACCAGGGCAAGGGGTACGCTATAGGCCAACTGGCTGCAGATTTTGGCGCTAATCTCGGTGGCGCTGACCAGTCGAAAGTAGTAGATGCTTTGGTTAAGGTCTTTTCCTGTGCTGGATATTTCCAGATGAAGGGCGAAATAGCAGTTGTGCTTGGTTTGCCGTTTTATTCGCAGGATCAGTTTGAGAAGGAAAAGGAAGAGATTATCAGCCAACTGCGCTCTCCCCACGTTGTGGTGTACCGGGGCGAGCGTGTGGATATTAACATCAGTCACGTTTGGGTAATGCCGGAAGGGTTCGGCAGCCTGATTTGGTGCGAGGCTCAAGATAACAAGGAGTTTACGCCGGAGTTGCCGGAACTGTCGGTGGCTGTTGTGGATATCGGACACCAAACTACCGATTTGTTAATGGTCGATCGTTTCCGGTTTGCCCGGGCGGCTTCAAAGAGCGATTCCTTCGCAATGAACAAGTTCTACGAACAAGTTGCCTCAAAGATTCCGGGGGCAGACCCTCAATCTCTGTCTTTACTGGAAGCGGTGAATAAACCCGAAGGCCAGCGTTTTTACCGTCCCAGAGGAGCGACTAAGCCGACTAATTTAGATCCGATTATTAAGGATTTGCGGGAGGCTTTCGCTAACGAACTGTCCGAACGTTTGGTGCAGTGGCTGCCCGAACGTGTGACGGATGTGGTTCTGACTGGCGGTGGCGGCGAGTTTTTCTGGGAGGTTTTGCAACCTTTGCTTAAAGACGCCAATCTTAAGGCTCACTTGGCTCAGCCTTCCCGGAAAGCTAATGCTTTGGGACAGTTTATTTATGCTGAGGCTCAGCTAGCCACGATAAAGTAACGCATTAAGGCTTGAACCCTATGGCACTGTGGGCAAAAAATAAGGCGAATTTCTCGGTGGCGTTTACGGAAGATGCTGCGGATCAAACTTTGCTGGCCGCTATTGAAAAAGAGTTGGCTTTCACGAAGTATCAGACTTTCAGCAATCTCTGCAAGCAAGCTTTGTGGCAGTTTTTGTCTGTATCTGAGTCTGCTAGCTCTACACAGAGCTTTCAACGGTTGGAACAGCGTATTGCTGAACTTGTGGCCAAATTTGCTGAGTTTGAGCACAATGTTTCGGCAGAGGAATTAAGCCGTTTGGAGGGACTGGAACATCACCTGAGTCAACTCAGCGCGCAGTTGGATCAGTTGCAGGGGAGTGTTAACAGTAAGTTTGCTCAAGTTTCTTTTGCCCAAGTTTCAAAAGTAGTAGAGCCTGGCCCGATTGAGTCTGAGTCTGTGGCGGATGATAATGTAGTGCCTGATGCTGAGGTTGCTCCTCCTCGGAATTCCGATCCTTTGTTGGAGCGTTTAAGTTCTTTGTTACCCCAAGATTTCTAAAATGAGGTAGACCAAGGCTATAAAGCCTTGAGATTTGATGTTAGTGGTCTGCTGTTGGCAGCAGGTACTGAATACAGAAACAATGCGATCGCTCTTTTGAAAAAAAAGGGCGATCGTTTTGTTATTGCCGATTTTAGATTTTAGATTTTAGATTTACTCATTTTTGTCTATACCATTCCCCTTATTCGATTAATCCTAATTTTTGTAATCGCGAACGAATGGCCCCAGATTGTCTCTGAAATTTCTTTGCTAATTCACCAATTTGTTGACCGCTAGCATATTCATTCTTCAACTTCTCATCTTCTTCCCGACTCCACTTGACATAAGCTCTGGGATACTTCTGGCGAATTTTCTCAACATCGTAGGTTTTAGGTCGCTCGCCCTTATTTCGCTCGGCAGAACTCTCTGGTTGAGAATTGCGATCGCCCACTGCTTCTTGCACGCGGTTGGGAATCGCAGCAATTTCTTCTGAGAGCTCAGCCAAAGCATTGTCTACTTTTTGCTGAAGTTCTGTTAGCTGCCGCTGCTGCAAATTGCCCCACTGCGGCAGTTCGTTGATAAACTGCTGCAAGTCCAGAATTATTGTTGTCAAAGTTTCGACTTGTTGCAACTCCGGTCGCTGTTTGAATTGGCGGCTGGTGAGCTCAATCTCGCTTTGAATCATTTTAATAGTTTTTTCTAAAATTATTAGTCGCTGGCGCAGGTTCTCAATTGCTGAAATTAGAGAGTGTACGTTTTCTCCAGGCGCAACATTGAGATTTTCGCGAGATGTTTGAGCAAGAGCTTCGTCTAAAGCATTTACAGCAAGTTGCAATTGCTCGATCGCGCGATCGGTAGTAGCTGCTTGTTGATTTACGCGATCGAACGTGGCAGCCGTACTTGCTTTAAGTTGCCTGTGCAGCTTCTGCCGGTTCACAAAATTCAACACCAACGAAATCACTACAGGCACTTGAGCATAAACGCTCTGCCCCCAAACCAAACTAACAGCCAATCCCACAGCAGAGGCAGCAATAAAAACCACTTCAGCAGTTTCTAACCAATTGCTCGACTTGGGATTTTGGATTTTGGTTGGTGAATTGGATGATGACATAGCTTAATTGGGAATTGGGAATTGGGCATTGGGCATTGGTCATTGGTCATCAGTCATTGGGAGGCTGTACATCACCGAATTTAAAATTACTATGGTTTTTTTATTGATGCCAATCTACTTAAATATATTAAATCTGCAAAATTAGTCGAGCTAAAGTGAAATAAATCAAGACCCCTAGGACATCAACTGCGGTGGTAATAAAAGGAGCCGACATTAAAGCGGGGTCTAAACCCAAAGAACGAAATAGAAACGGCAGAGCTGAACCGGCAATAGAAGCTAAAATTGCGATCGCAAACAAACTCACTCCCACCGCGAGTGCCACTTCAAAACTCCCTTGCAGAGTGTAAGCCCAGCCCGTCGCTACAGTCCCCAATATAGCTCCTAGCAGCGCTCCCGCCATCCCCTCGCGAACAATTACTTGAAACGGGCCCATTGCTGTAATTTCGTCAGTGTTCAAACCGCGAATTACAACAGTTGAGGACTGAGCTCCGACATTGCCTCCAGTGCCAGTCAGGAGGGGAATAAAGGCTGCTAGGGCAACTACTTGGTTCAAAATATCTTCTTGAGCTCTAATAATTGCGCCGGTGACAGTATTAGTTAAAAGCAGAACAAACAGCCACACGACTCTTTTCCGGGCAACGGTAATTAAATCGGTCTGAAAATAATTGTCGCCGCCGGACTGGACGCCGCCCAAGGTATAAATATCTTTGGCGGCTTCTTGTTCTAAAATGTCGATCGCATCGTCAACTGTAATGATGCCGACCAGACGCTGTTCGCGGTCTACAACGGGCACAGCTAAAAAATCGTAACGCTGGATCAGCCTAGCTACTTCTTCTTGATCCGTTCCTGTTTGAACAGAAACTACCTCGCGGGTCATAATTTCGCCGACAGTTTTGTCCAGGGGGGAAGTGACTAAATCCCGCAGGGATAAAATACCGGTCAAGCTGCGTCCGGCGTCGGTGACGTAAAGAGAATAAATTGTTTCGGTAGTTCTAGCCAAAGAGCGAATTCGGTCTAAAGCTTGGGCGACGGTAAAGCTTTCTTTGAGAGAAATATATTCCGGGGTCATGATCCGACCGGCGGTACTGGCTTCGTAACCCAAAAGTTGAGCCGTAGCTTCCCGTTCCGTCGGGCTCAATTCACCCAACAGGCGACGGACTAATATTGCCGGCAGTTCGTCAAAGAGTTTAGCTCGATCGTCCGGGGACATTTTGTCTACAATGTCAATGACTTCTTGGCGTTTGAATTTTTCGCAGAGGGACTGCTGAACGCTGGAGTCGAGATATTCGTAGACTGCGATTGCTTCGTCTTTGGAAAGCAAGCGGAAAGCTATTACTTGCATGGTTTCTGGCAGGCCTTCGATAGCTTCAGCTATGTCTGCTTCCTGCACCGGGTGCAAAATCGCTTTTGCTCCTTTAAAGTCTCCTTCTTCCAACAGGGCCCTTAACTGCGATCGAACTAATTCCCGCAGTTCTTTTCGCGCGTAGGTGGGTAGAGAAGACGATTGATAATTTTTTTCTGTCACTGATGACCCTCCTAAACCTGTGCTGCGCGCCTTCCTGAATCCAGTTTAGAGCCTATTGACGCCACTGGTTGCAGCGATCGGACTTGCCCTGACAAGATCCGCACCTGACCACGAATTTCAAAGGTGGTACCCGCCACGTGATTTATCCGTGGAATCAATCCCAAATCTCAAATCGAAAATCCTCAAGAAAGAGCATTTATCTCGCGCAAGTCAATCTCAAATCTCAAATCTAAAATCTAAAATCGATTGACCCCTATTCTTCTGGTGCGCGCCGAGCACCTTGCCCGATTTGGGTTCAAATACATTTATCTTGATCGGCGACACTCATCGGTAGGAAAGGAGAATTGCGTCCGATCACTTTTTCCAACAAATTCGTCGAACTTTGATTGCGAATATAATTATTGACTGTTTCTTGCCATTCAGTGTCACTTGCTGGCAATATCATGCCGTAAGAAATGCAGGTTAAAGGCTGCTCCGGTATCACAGAATATTGGCTTGGACTTAAACCCTGTCTCAGCGCTTCTCCTACTAACAGCATTCCGTCGCTAGCGAAGGCATCGATTGTTCCTGATACCGCATCTTTTACACCAGACTGTCTGCCCGCGAGACCTTCATACAAAGGTGTAGGGCTAGGATTTAGACTCTCAGATCACATCCAGGAACGGGGAACAGGAAAACCATTTTATGTAGGAATGGGTCTCAAAAGCTGCCTCTTAATAGTGTAAAATTATAACAAACCAGATGGGACATTACAAGGTGCGTATTGTGGGATAAAAATTCTCTGCGCTCCTAAAATTATTACAAATTGTTTAAACTTGTATCTTTTTCTTAAGCATTTTGTATTCTTTACCAAATCTTTATTTTTTTTCTCTAGGGTCTTGTTATTGCTGATTCAACTCAGTTTACAGCACTTTGCAACAAGAGTGAAATACCCCTTAGTTAAAAAATAGGTCTTTATGACACACTGCCCCTGCTGCTCGAATCAAATGCTCCGTCACCTCCGCCAGCATCAAATCTACTGGTTTTGCCACCACTGTTGACCAACAATGCCTATTTACAATCTGAACAGATCTAGCTTATCGCCCTCTCTAAATTTAGTTAGACAGCTAGGGCTTAAAGAACAACATTCTTTATCGGTAGAATTTAACACTTCTATTTAGGGCTGATCAAGTTGAGAGATTGTCCTAGCGTTAACGGGTTTTCACGCTCAAAACTTTGCTGTGTTGTATAATTAAATTGAAATTATCGCCCACCAAATTGAAGGCAGCTCTATTCAGAGATCGCTTAATTTATGGCTGTCACTCGACTCAACCTGATGATAACCTTATGCCAAAGACCACTTAAAAGATTGCTACCTCTTTTGCTTGGTTTGGTGGCCTCTCTTGCTGTTTTATTTACGTGGCAACAGCTAACCATCAACGGACAAATTCACATTGAGCAGTTAATTCAGCAGGAAGCCAATGCGATTCAGTTACAACTGAGCGAAGAATTATCAACTCGGATGCTGACACTTCGGCAAATGGCGAATCGGTGGGAAGCCAATGGCGGTACACCAAAGGCTCTTTGGGAAGCCGATGCTGATGCTTATGTAAAGGATTTCTACGGTTATCAGGCGATCGAATTAGTCGATCCATCATTTAAAGTGCGATCGGTTGTGCCACTGGCTGGGAATGAGGCAGCGCAAAACCTAGATCTTAATCGGGAACTGCGTCGCAAAATCACTTTGCAAGTGGCTCGTGATTTGCGTCAACCTATGTTAACTCGCAATGTTTCACTTGTTCAAGGGGGTCAAGGATTTCTAGCAAGTTTTCCTTTATTTGTAGGGGAGCGGTTTGATGGGTTTATTGTCGGAGTTTTTCACTTTAAAAGTCTATTTGAGAGTATTTTAAAAGTGCCATTTGGGTACAATCTGGCTATATATGATGGCCCGAATTTGATTTACGGTCAAGAGCTATTATCTCACTATTCACAGCATAAAACCGTTATAATAAGAGCCTATAGTGCCGAGTGGCGAATAGAGGTTTCTCCAACTTTAGATTTGGTTAAAAGGGAAAATTTTTATTTGCCAAAAGTTGTTTTAATTGGTGGCTTACTTTTAGTTTGGCTGCTGATGTTGGTCGTGTATATGGCACAACTTAGTGCTCGCGAAGTCCATCAATTCAAAAAAGTAAATCGCCAGTTGCAATGGGAAATTCACCAACGACAACAGGCAGAAATTGCGATCGCCCGACTAGCTGCGATCGTTGAGTCTTCGGAAGATGCCATTATCAGCAAAGATTTAGAGGGTGTAGTTACAAGTTGGAATGTAGGAGCAGAAACAATTTTTGGCTATACAGCGGCCGAAATAGTAGGGCAATCAGGGAGAAAACTGATTCCCGCAGACTATCGAGATGAGGAAAACGAAATTATCACCAAAATCCAGCGAGGAGAACGCATCAAACACTACGATACAAAGAGGCTGAGGAAAGATGGAACATTAATCGATGTCTCGATGAGTGTCTCCCCCATTAAAGACAAAACAGGGAATATAATTGGAGCCTCAAAGATTGCCCGGAATATTGCTGACCGCAAACAAGCAGAAGCAGCACTACGTCAAAGTGAAGAACGCTGGGAACTTTCTGTACGCGGGAATAATGACGGCATTTGGGATTGGAATGTTCAAACCAACGAGGTCTTCTTTTCTAGTCGCTGGAAGGAAATGCTGGGCTATGAAGACCATGAAATCCAAAACATTGTAGACGAATGGGTTAATTTGATGCATCCCGATGATGTGGGATGGGTGATACAAGCTGTTCAAGACCATTTTGCCAAGAAAACTCCTTTCTATATCACAGAACATCGCATTCGCTGCAAAGATGGTTCCTACAAATGGATTTTGGATCGCGGTCAGGCGCTTTGGGATGATGTAGGTAACGTAATTCGGATGGCTGGCTCTCACACCGACATTACGGAGCGCAAGCAAGCTGAAGTTGCTTTACAGGTAAGCGAAACCAGATATCGGCAATTGATCGATAACTTAAATGCGGGTTTTGTGATTCATGCGGCAGATACCAGCATCCAACTATGTAATGAAAAGGCCGGTGAATTACTAGGGCTTTCAATGGATCAAATGCTGGGAAAAACCGCGATCTCTCCGGCATGGCATTTTGTGCGGGAAGATGGCAGCGTTATGCCCCGAGAGGAATATCCCGTGAATCAGGTTTTATCCAGTGGAAATTCCCTCAAAAATTATGTTTTAGGAATTAAAAAAGAAATTGATAGTTGTGTTTGGGTATTAGTTAATGCCTACCCTGAGTTAGATCGAAATGGTCAAATTCAACGAGTTGTAGTTACGTTTATTGATATTAGCAAGCGCAAAAAAGTAGAGCTGGAAATCCAAAAAACTCGCAATTTCTTACAAGCACTGCTGGATAATTTACCCGTGGCGGTTTTTGTTAAGGACGTACAGCCTAAACGATTTGGCGTATTTGAGTTTTGGAATAAAACCAGCGAACAGTTATTTGGCATTTCAGCCGAACAAGCGATCGGCAAAAGTGGCTATGATTTTTTTCCAACAGAACAGGCTATCTTTTTTGACCAAAAGGATAGAGAAGCCTTTGAGAAAGGTAAGAGTGAGGATATTCTCGAAGAAGTTATTCACAGTCATAGTTTGGGAAAACGTTGGCTGCATACAATGAAGATTCCCATTTACGACGAACAGCATCAGCCCCAGTACCTACTTTGTTTTTCCCAAGATATCACCGATCGCAAACACGCAGAAGCAGAGCGTAGAGAAATAAGTGAGGTGATGCAAAATGCGCTGTCCGGCATTTCCAAACTGGATGTACAAGGACGTTACCTCTATGTCAATAAAGCATATTCTGACGTGACAGGCTATCAGCCAGAAGAAATGGTGGGGATGTCTTGGGAAAAAACCGTACATCCCGATGAGTTGAAAAAACTGGTTGCGGCCTATTGGCTGATGGTGCAAGAGGGCAGAGTTGAAGTTGAAACGAAAGGAGTCCGTAAAGACGGTTCTGTTTTTTATAAGCAATTGGTGATGATTTCAACTTACGACGAACAACATCAATTTTTGGGGCATTACTGCTTCATGAAAGATATTAGCGATCGCAAAAAAGCCGAACTTGCACTAGAACAGGATCTCTTACGGAGTAAAGCCTTCTTCAACACTTCACTCGACGGTGTTGTTGTCATGGATTGGGTCGGAAAAGTTGTCGAAGCTAGTTCCAGTTTTGCTCAAATGCTGGGCTACACCCTAGAAGAAACCCTGAATCTGAATGTGTTTGATTGGGATGCTGAATGGACGAGGGAAGAACTACAAGTTATGCTCCAGAGAGAGCAAGTTATTCCGCTGTTTGAGACGCGACATCGCCGCAAGAATGGTTCTGTATATGACGTGGAAATTAGCTGGAACCGGGTGGAATTACAAGATGAGATGATGAACTTCTGTATCTGCCGGGATATTAGCGATCGCAAACGCAACGAAGCGGCACGCCAACAAGCAGAACAGGCACTCCGAGAGAGTGAAACTCGCTTCCAAGCCTTCATGAATCACAGCCCTGCCCCTGCCTGGATTACCGATGAAAATGGTGTAATGCTCTATGCCAGCCAGACTTATCTCAATACCTTCGATTTACCCACTGACGATGTGATTGGAAAATCCATTTTTGAACTTTACCCCGCCGCTATCGCCCAACAATTTCTAGAAAATATTCAAACGGTTGCTCAAACCAACGAACTAATTGAAACGATTGAGATTGCGTCCCGTCGAGATGGAAGCCTGGGTGAGTTTCTGGTTTACAAATTTCTCATCCCCGACTTATCTGGGCAAATGCTAGTAGGTGGTGTGGCGATCGATGTGACGCGACAGCATCAAGCTGAAACCGCCTTACAACTGAGTGAGGAACGCTTGAAACTGGCACTAGAAGCTTCTGGAGATGGACTATGGGATTGGGACATTGAAACTGGAAAACTTTACGTGAATTCCTACTACCAGGAGATGTTGGGTTACAAGCCGGGTGAATTGGTGATGGATGTGAACGTCTGGGAACAGATGATTCACCCTGATGATAAATTCTGGGTTTTTGAGGCTCTCCATAGTAACTTGCAAGATAGCTCAGTTAAGTATGCCTTTGACTATCGTGTGCGTTGCAAGTCAGGTGAGTGGAAGTGGATCGCTAACTACGGGAAAGTCGTTGCCTACGATGAACATGGTAAGCCTTTACGGATGATTGGAACGCACAAAGACATCAGCGATCGCAAACAAAAAGAACTCGCACTGCAGCACGCAATGGAAGCCGCAGAAGCAGCAAACTTGGCAAAAAGTACCTTCCTAGCCAATATGAGCCACGAATTACGCACTCCCCTCAACGTGATTCTAGGATTTGCTCAGGTGATGGCCCATGACTCCTGCCTAACTCCCACCCAAAAAGAAGACCTGCAAACAATTCGTCGCAGTGGCGATCACCTCTTGAGTTTGATTAACGATGTGTTGGATCTCTCGAAAATTGAATCGGGACACTGCACAGTTGAACAAAGCGGATTAGACTTAATTGCGCTACTGCATTCCCTCCGAAATATGTTGGCGGAACGAGCAAGTTCTAAAGGGCTTCACCTTTGTTTCGAGATTGCGCCAGAAGTTCCCCAATTTATGCTTGTCGATGCTCAAAAACTGCGCCAGGTTTTGCTGAATCTGCTGAGTAATGCCATCAAATTTACCGATCGAGGAAGCATTACTTTGCAAGTCAGCATTGAGGCGGAGGGTACAGGAACATTAACCACAACTCGGCCGATTCTCCAGTTTGTAGTCGCTGACACAGGTGTAGGGATTGCATCGGTCGAACTCGATACCATCTTCGATGCGTTTGTGCAAGCCCAAGCTGGCAAGCGATCGACCGGCGGTACTGGGTTAGGTCTCACCATTAGCCGCAAATTGTTGGAACTCATGGGCGGAAAAATTTCTGTCAGCAGCACTCTGGGAGAGGGGAGTACCTTCACTTTTACCCTTCCCGTCAGCCCCATCAGTGGAGTAAATGTTACACCCGAAGAGAATAATCGCCTCGTGATTGGGCTGGCTCCCTGTCAACGGGATCATCGCATTTTGGTGGTTGATGATCAAGCAGAAAATCGCTTGCTAATGGTCAGATTACTGACACAATTAGGATTAGAGGTAAAAGAAGCTACCAACGGACAGCAAGCTGTGCAGATTTGGCAACAATGGCAACCCGACCTAACCTGGATGGACATTCGGATGCCCGTGTTAGATGGATACGAAGCTACCAAGCAAATTCGGGCTATGGAAGACGGACAGAACAGTATCATTATTGCACTTACGGCCCAAGCTTCCCAGAGCGATCGCGCCCTCGCCTTAGCTGCTGGCTGCAACGACTACATCAGCAAGCCCTTCCGGGAACAGACCTTATTTCTTAAGATGGGGGAATACCTAGGTTTAGAGTATGTATATGAGGAAGAGGAAACAGAAAAGGGGGAACGGGGAAAAGATTGTTTTCCTTCTTACCTCTCTTCTGTTGCCTCTTCCGTTTCAGATTCCCTCGATCCAACGCTTCTGGCGACATTACCAAAAGAATGGGTGGTTGAGTTGGAAGATGCTGCTTTATGTGGGGATGATGTTGCGATCGTTGAACTGGTAGCTGAACTTTCCTCAGACCTCGCTCAATTGGGTATTTATCTGACGGAACTCGCCCACCAGTATCAATTTGAGAAAATCCTTAATCTAATTCAAGGTAATTTCCCAAGTGGAATTCCTCCATTGGATTTATAAGCTGTTGTGCAGTTAAACGTTTGATTAGGACTAGGGAATTAGGAAGAGCTAACAATAATTAAATTTAATTTTTGGTAAATTCCGAAAAAAGTCTCCTTAATTTTTATTGATAATTACTGCTCTAAAATGCCTCAAAAAAATCACAAAGTTTCCCAACTCACTCCTTTAAATTTAAAAATTTTAGAGGAATGCAGTGAAGAATCCGTGTATGCTCCCGGTCATATTCAGCCACACGGAATCGTTTTATTGCTGCAAGAAAAAAGCCTAAAAATTTTACAAGCTAGCGAAAATGTAGAACAGTTTTTTGGCATTTCTGCCGCAGAATTGCTAGGTCAGCCATTGCCAGGGTTATTGGGTCACGATCGAGTACAAGAAATTGTTAGGTGTCTAGCTCAAGAACAACTAAACATTGATAAGGGTTTCGATATAAAAATCCCTCTCAAAGACGGCACGATTCAAAGATATAGAAGCACAGTGCATCAGCTACCAGATGAGTTGATTCTGGAGATGGAACCCCAATCGACTATTGACAATCATCATTCAATCGATTTTTATCATCGTCTGCAAACCGTTATCCTCAACCTTCGTAGTGCGATCGATCTTTCGGATTTAGCTCAAACCATTGCTAGAGAAGTGAAAGCCATGACCGGGTTCGATCGCGTGATGATTTATCGCTTTGAAGCCGATGACCATGGGGTGGTGATTGCTGAAGAGAAAGAAAGCTATCTAGAAAGCTACTTGGGATTGCATTACCCGGCGATCGATATTCCCGTACCCGCCCGTAAATTGTTTTACAGCAATTGGGTTCGCCAAATTCCCAATATCAATTACACTCCGGCCCGCCTAATTCCCACCAACCATCCCCTAACCAATACACCCCAGGATCTAAGTGCTTGTGTGTTAAGGGGAGTATCTCCCTACCACATTGAATACTTGCAGAATATGGGAGTTGCTGGGACACTGACGATTTCATTAATTGACGATCGGCGCCTCTGGGGATTAATTGCCTGTCACCATTACAGCCCGCGATTGGTAGATTACGAAACTCGCAAAACCTGTGAATTTTTAGGACAATTTGCCTCGATCGAACTGGTACATCAGCAAGAGCGAGAATTGAAGGTTTACCGAGCGCAGGCGAAAACTATTCAGGATCAACTTCAGCAGGCATTCCGGCGAGATTCTAATTTTATAGAACAGGTATTGACCGAAAATGCTTCTCAATTGCTAGAGTTAGTTCATGCTCAGGGAGCTGCTATTCTGCTCGATGGTCGTCTGACCTTGGTGGGTCAAACACCATCTGAAGCTGAGGTTGGCGAACTCGTGCAGTGGTTGCTGCAACAGAACAAAGAACGAGTGTTTGCAACAGCTTCTTTGTCTCAGTTGTATCCCCAAGCCAAGCAATTCAAAGAGCGAGCTAGCGGTGTTTTAGCAATCTCAATCTTCCTATCATACGCCATACAAAAGTCATACCACATCCTTTGGTTCCGACCAGAACAAATTCAAACCATAAACTGGGCAGGTAATCCACAGGATGCTGTGTCGATCGACGAAATTGGAAAAATGCACCTGTGTCCCCGCAAATCCTTTGAACTGTGGCAAGAGACAGTGCGCCAGATGTCTTATCCGTGGCAGATTGCAGAGTTAGAAGCTGCCACCGAAATGAGACATATCCTCATGCTGGCGGTGTTAGAATTTTCGCAAGCTGCCCTAGAACACGCTGCAGAAAGGGCTGCTATAGCCAACCGTGCCAAAAGCCAGTTCCTTGCCAACATGAGCCACGAACTCAGAACGCCACTCAACGCCATTCTGGGATTTACCCAGCTTATGAACCGCAGCCCCTATATCCCAGAAGAATTTCAAGAGCATTTAGGCATCATTACCCGTAGTGGAGAACACCTGCTGACATTGATCGACGATGTTTTGCAAATGTCTAGGATTGAAGCAGGGCAATTGGTACTGAGTACAAGCTGTTTTAATCTGCATCGACTGCTGGGTTCTATTAACGAGATGTTCACTCTCAAAGCGGGTGAGAAAGGGTTACATCTTAGCAGCGAGTGGGATGCTACTGTCCCCCGTTATGTCTGTGGCGATCAAGCAAAACTTCGCCAAATCTTGATTAATCTCCTGGGGAACGCGCTCAAATTTACAACAACAGGAAGCATAGCCCTGCGTGGACGAGCTTTTTCATCAGATGATATGCCATCCGGTACAAATTGCGATCGCGCCACTAATCAACCCGATATTAAACCAACTATTACCCTGTGTCTCGAAGTTGAGGATACCGGATCTGGCATTTCTCCCTCAGATTTAGAATCAATTTTTGACGCTTTCATGCAAACCAATCGCGGTCGTCACGATCGAGGAACAGGTTTAGGACTGTCTATCAGTCGTCAGTTTGCGCGTCTGATGGGAGGCGATATCACCGTGCGAAGCACCCTGGATCAAGGCTCGACTTTTACCTGCAAAGTCGTTTTGGAACTACCAAAGTCCCTTGATTTAGAGGAACCTGAAACGAGCGATCGGATTATCGGGATCGCACCGGGGCAACCTATCTACCGAATTCTAGTAGCAGAAGACGTTCCAGAAAATCGGCAACTGCTGGTGACACTGCTGGAGTCACTTGGGTTTGAGGTGTGTGCGGTGGAGAATGGGGCAGAGGCGATCGATCGTTGGCAAACATGGCACCCTGACCTGATTTTGATGGACATTCAAATGCCTGTCATGGATGGTTATGAAGCGACGAGACAGATTCGATCACAACAGTCATTAGTCATTAGTCAGGGGTCATCAGCAGATAACTCAGGGCAAATGTCACAGGACAAAAGACAAATTACACGCATAATTGCCCTAACGGCCTATGCTTTTGAAGACGATCGCATCGCCAGCCTGCAAGTCGGTTGCGATGACTACATTGCCAAGCCGTTTACTGAAGACACACTTTTCGACAAAATAGCTCATCACTTGGGTGTGCGCTACTCCTACGCCGAAAAAGTTCGGCCAGACTCATCAGCTTCGCCACCAAAGATATTTACTCCCGACTTGAAAACCATGCCAACCAAGTGGATTGCAGAAGTTCATGAAGCAGCACTCGATCTTAGTGATAATAAGCTTTATGAACTTATCGCTCAAATTCCCAAGGAAAAACAAGATTTCATCGAGGCGATGACATCTTTGGTCGATAACTTTCAGCTTGAAGCGATCGCAACTCTCACCCAGATTTAGGAAGAAGACCATGACAACTCTATTCAAACTTGCGGCCCAAACGAATATTCTCATCGTGGATGATACCCCAGACAATCTGCGCTTGTTAGCCAAAATTCTAGAGTCACAGGGCTATATTGTGCGTAAAGCCCTCAACGGCAGAATGGCACTCCAAGGTGTTCATCGCGACCCACCTGCTCTGATTTTACTTGACATCAATATGCCGGAGATGAATGGGTACGAAGTCTGCCAAAAGTTAAAAGCATCGGAAACGAGTGCTCAGATCCCGGTTATTTTTATCAGTGCGCTCGAACGACTGGAAAACAAGGTACAAGCCTTTGAACTGGGTGGCGTAGACTATATTACCAAACCCTTTCAAGAGCAGGAAGTGCTGATGCGAGTAAAAAATCAATTACTCATCCAACAGCAACGCCAACAACTGCTCGAACAAAATCAACGTTTAGAACACGAAATCCAGGAACGTCTGAGGGCAGAAGCAGAAGTAAGACAGCTATCCGTGACTGATGAATTAACTGGATTATATAACCGACGGGGCTTTTTTTTACTAGCAGATCAACAACTAAAAATTGCTCGACGCACCCAAACATCCTATTTTATTTTGTTCGCTGACTTAGATGGTTTGAAAAAGATTAACGACACTTTAGGACACGAAATGGGAGACAGAGTAATCGTTGACGCCGCTCAAATATTGAAGCAAACCTTTCGTGAGGCGGATATTGTGGCTAGACTGGGAGGAGATGAATTTGCTTTATTTATTCCTAACTTTTCTGGTAATTCATCTATTAATTTTCATGCTCGGCTGCAAGAAAATATAGATCGCTTTAATCAACAGTCCGAGCGAGCTTATATATCAATAAGTCTTGGTGTGGAGTTTGGGGATTTAAATAATGAAATTTTATTAGAACAATTGCTGGCAAAGGCTGACAAACTAATGTACGAGCATAAACGCACCAAACACTGTTTAAATCCTCAACCGTTCTTTTGAGAACAGCGATATCGGAGGGGAGCATCTAAATGAAAGCAGCCAAGCTAGAAATTGGAGTTAGGAGGCCGGAACCCGGAGCCAGGAGGAAAGAGTCAGAATTCAGGAGCCAGAAGAAGTGTTTTTACAAATATGAGATGCTCCCGATTGGAGCGCCATAAGCATTATTTATTAAACGTGAGTTCAACCGAGAAAGAGTAAACTGAAAACAAGATAGGGAAACAGCTTGAAGACTTTAGCGCCTCAGTCGGAAAACACGATGCAGTACAGCTCATCACACCTAAACCTGAGAGGGTGGCAACCCGGTTAAAAGCTCTCCCTGTATTAGGTTAAGGGTGTGTGCGCTCAAAAAATGTCGTAGCTATTGAACCTTTGCTAGTTGAAATTGAGATAAATTTAAAATTCAGCGGAATAATGTAAAGTATTGTAGGATTAAATTGGCGATTGCTCTAGCTGTTCGCAATTAAAATTAAGAGAGAGTATTTATGCAAATTGTGCTGGCTACCTTAGACGATGGTTTAGTTAGAGCGTGGGAAAGCACTTGCGGCAGTATAGAAAATGTAAAGATACATCGCGGTTCAATATTTGATGTAAAATGCGATGCTATTGTTAGTGCGGGGAATAGTTTTGGTTTCATGGACGACGGCTTAGAGTTAGAAATTTCGGAATATTTTGGGAGGCAGGTTCTTGAACGCTTGCAAAAACTAATTCAGGCTCGCCATCACGGCGAACTCTTAGTAGGCATGGCAGAAATTGTAGACACCGATCATGCTGAAATTCCCTATTTAATAGCTGCACCAATTATGCGGGTTCCCACAGTTTTAAGAGAAACAGTAAATGTTTATCTAGCAACCCGCGCTATTTTGACTCTCGTAAAATTTGGCTCAGTCGCAGATGGAACGCCAGTCAAACATATCATTGAAACTATTGCTATTCCCGGCCTGGGTACGGGAATGGGCAAAGTGCCGCCAGATATCTGCGCCAATCAAATGAAAGTGGCGCTCGAAGATATCCTCTTATCTCAGTACGAATTTCCTCAATCTTTACTGCACGCTCAAAGGCGTCACCACTTGTTATATACCGACGAGAGCGAAGATTTGCATTTGGAAAATTGAAACTATTAAATGTGTCCGTTTTATTGTGTTGAGAAACCAAGTTTATTGGTGTGTGTTTTTTTAGGTATAGAAACTTATTACAAATTTAAGTGCGCTAAACCGTACCTGCAACTTGGCGGTATCCTACACACGAGAGCAACTTTGGTAGATATAATCTAATAGAACTGAGGTCATTCCAACTAGGTAAGCGCGGATACAAAAGTTGATAAAGCTGGAACAAAAATTGCCTAGTTCTTATTAAATGTCAGAATTCCTTCTGGCGCTACAGGTACAAAGTCGGTATAAAAGACCACAATTCCTTCTGGCGCTACACCTACAAAGTCTGCATCCAGGGAATGTGAGATTTTTTGAAAATGTTTACTACCACAGGAGAAGATTGATATGACAGATCCAAAAGTAACCGAGGAACCAATTTTAGAGGCAACTCTCGAAACGACGGAGCTCGTCAAACAAGAGATGCCCGACGCGACTGATGAGGCGATCGCAGAAACTGCGGCGCTGTTTGAAGCAATTAAAAAACGCACCGCTGCCGAAGTGCAAGCAGCGGGCGAACTCACCCGCGAAGCTTATTTAAAAGCTGTTAATAAGGCCTCCGGGGCGATCGAAGAAAATAAGGATCTAGCCCACGAGAGATTCACAGAAGCAGTCAGGCTGATTAAACAAGAAACTGAAAAAAATTGGCTGGTGGTGGATGCGATTAAAACGCGGGCGCAAGCGCAGGTGCAAGATGCCGGCGAAGTCAGTCGCGAAGCTTATTTGAAAGCAGTGCGACAAGCGCGAGAAGCGGTGGAACAAAATAAACTGATCGAACGCGATCGCATCGAACAAGCTGTTGACCACATTCACACGGAAGCTGAAAAGAATTGGCACCTTATTGTGAAGCAAATTGAGTCGATCGGCACTCGCTTGACGGATGCGGCTAAGTCTGCATGGAACGCGCTGACGGCGTTTTTTGACAAGAAGCATTAAACTCAGATATGACCACATTTTAAAGAACAGGCAAGATGCCTGTTCCACAAAGATTGAATTTTCTTGTGGAACAGGCATCTTGCCTGTTCATAAAAGGTTTTGACACTAAGCGCTATAATCAAAAAGCTTTATTTTTAGTCCACAACCCCCAATTATGAGAAGTTACTACTGCGGCGAACTGCGAAGCGAACACATTGGAGAGACTGTCACCCTTTACGGCTGGGTGGATCGCCGCCGCGATCATGGCGGGGTGATTTTTCTGGATGTGCGCGATCGATCGGGTATTGTGCAAATTGTCAGCGATCCTGAACGTACCCCCGATTCCTATCACGGGGCTGAGGCTTTACGCAGCGAATACGTGGTTAAAATTACTGGGCGAGTCACCAACCGCCCCGAAGATTCCCTCAACCCGAAATTGCCTACGGGTGAAGTAGAAATTTACGCTGACGAAATTGAGTTGTTGAATGCGGTTCGCAAACAGTTACCGTTTCAGGTGGCGACGGCGGAAAATGAAAGCGTGCGGGAAGATTTGCGGCTGAAATATCGCTATTTGGACTTGCGGCGCGATCGTATGAGTCGCAATTTGCAGCTTCGCCACCAAGTTGTCAAAGCCATGCGCCGCCACCTGGAAGATGTCGAAGGTTTCATGGAAATTGAAACGCCGATTTTAACTCGGGCGACTCCCGAAGGTGCGAGAGATTATTTAGTTCCCAGCCGCGTCAATCCCGGTGCATGGTATGCTTTGCCGCAGTCGCCGCAGTTGTTCAAACAATTGTTGATGGTGTCTGGTTTTGACAGATATTATCAAATTGCCCGCTGTTTCCGCGATGAAGATTTGCGCGCCGATAGACAGCCAGAATTTACGCAATTGGACATGGAAATGAGTTTCATGTCTGTGGAAGAAGTAATTGCTTTAAATGAAGGTTTAGTCTGCCATATTTTCCAAAGTGTCAAAGGCGTAGAATTGCCTTGTCCTTTCCCGCGCTTGACTTACGCTGAAGCAATGGATCGCTACGGTAGCGATAAACCGGATACTCGCTTCGGTATGGAATTAGTCGATGTTTCCGATTTGATGAAAGATTCGGGATTTAAGGTATTTTCCGGGGCGGTTGCTGCGGGCGGAATTGTGAAAGTTTTGCCGATTCCGGGCGGGAATGATGCGATTTCTAACGTGCGGATTAAACCGGGTCCGAAAGGCGATTTGTTTAAGGAAGCCAGCGACGCCGGTGCGAAGGGATTGGCTTACATTCGGGTGCGGGATAATGGCGAAATTGATACGATCGGCGCTATTAAGGATAATTTGACGGAAGCACAAAAACAGGAATTGCTCGATCGCACGGGCGCGCAACCAGGTCATTTGTTGTTATTCGCAGCGGCTGACGCGACAACAGTCAATAAGACTTTGGATAGATTGCGTTTGTTTGTCGGTAACGAATTGGGATTGATTGACAAAGACAACATGAATCTGCTGTGGGTGACCGATTTCCCGATGTTTGAATGGAACGCTGACGAGAAGCGTTTGGAAGCATCGCATCACCCGTTTACTGCGCCGCATCCTGACGATATTAATGATTTGAAAACTGCGAGAGCTCAAGCTTACGATTTGGTGTTAAACGGTACAGAAATCGGCGGCGGTTCTCTGCGGATTTATCAGCGGGAAGTTCAGGAAAAGGTGTTTGAGGCGATCGGCTTATCGACTGAGGAAGCTTACAATAAGTTTGGCTTTTTGTTGGATGCGTTTGAGTATGGAACTCCGCCCCACGGAGGCATTGCTTACGGTGTGGATCGGTTGGTAATGCTGTTAGCTGGTGAGGAATCTATTCGGGACGTAATGGCTTTTCCGAAGACGCAGCAAGCGGGGTGTTTGTTGACAAATGCGCCGTCTGGTGTGGATGAGAAGCAGTTGAAGGAGTTGCAAGTGCGATCGACTTATACGCCCAAGTCATAAGGGCGATCGGGACATAGGCAAAGCCTATGTGTCATGCTGATAGAAGCGAAGCATCTCGATCGATGCTTCACTAGTACAGCTCGGCAGAAATAGACAGGCCATTAAACGGCCAAGACTTTACCCTTATATGTCCACTTAAAAGGTTT
>NZ_JAUBTR010000157.1:0-3812 GCF_036705045.1 Microcoleus sp. BR0-C5 | reverse complement strand
GTCACAACCGCTCATGTCAGATTTTTTGTTTCCTACCCTTCTAGCATAACTGGGGTTATATTTAATTGCAAGCCCCTAAAGGCTCTGTTCCACCTGTTCGCCGAAGTGTCTCATTCTTCTTTCTTCCTTCTTCGTGTCCTTCGCGTCTTCGCGGTTCATTCGTTCTTCCCTCTTTTGGCGCTTTTTTGTGATTTATTTTAACGAACCGCGAAGACGCTAAGAGCGCGAAGGAAGAGGAAGAAGGGTTAAGATGAGAGAATTATGCGTTTGATGCCTTCTTTGAGGATCGGAACGTTGAAGTTGATCAGAAGGCCTAGGGTGTTTTTGGTCATTTTAAGATAGGAGATAACTTGGGCTTCATGGATGGGAGCTAGCTTTTCGACAGCTTTTAATTCGACAATGAGGATATCGCCAACCAGAAAGTCTAATTGACCTTCGCCAACTGGATAACCTTTGTAGGTGATTGCTACTGGCTTTTTAGGGTGACAAGCTATCCCTCGCATCCGAAATTCAACTTCTAAGGATTCCTGATACACTGATTCTAAAAATCCTGGCCCCAAAAGCCGATGCACCTCAATAGCTGCCCCAATCACTCTATAAGCCAACTGTTCTAGCTGTTCGCCCAATTGTCTCATTCTTCTTTCTTCTTCTTACCCTTCGGGAACGGCTTCGCCGAACGCGTCCTTCCCGTCTTCGCGGTTCATTCCTTCTTCCCTCTCATGTGTCGATCGTATAAATAGCATATCCCCTCTTCGCTACTGAGCCAATAAGCCCGATCGCACCCCAGGCATTCTAAAATCAAAGGTAATTAACCTAGATTTCAACTCGATACCGCATGGATACTAAAGCTTTTAAACGATCGCTGCAACAGTCGGAAAACTACCACCGCAAGGGTTTCGGACACGAAGCTGAGGTAGCGGGTGTGATGCAGACGGCTTATCAAAGCAGTCTGATCCAGCAAATTCGCGACAATAATTACAGACTGGAACGCGGCGCAGTCACGATCCGACTCGCTCAGGCTTTTGGCTTTTGCTGGGGGGTGGAACGCGCTGTAGCTATTGCTTACGAGACTCGCCAGCATTTCCCCACGGAACGGATTTGGATTACTAATGAGATTATTCATAATCCGTCTGTCAATCAGCATTTGCGGGATATGGAAGTTGGTTTTATTGCTGTTGAAAAAGGGCAGAAAGATTTTTCTGTTGTCGATAGTGGCGATGTGGTAATTTTACCTGCTTTTGGAGCCAGTGTCCAAGAAATGCAGTTGCTTAATGATAAGGGCTGTAAGATTGTTGATACTACTTGTCCGTGGGTTTCTAAGGTTTGGAATACTGTTGAAAAGCACAAAAAGAAGGATTATACTTCGATTATTCACGGTCAGTACAAGCATGAGGAAACTGTGGCAACGAGTTCTTTTGCTGATAAGTATTTGATTGTGTTGAATTGGCAAGAAGCTGAATATGTCAGCAATTATATCTTGCATGGGGGCGATCGCGATGAGTTTATTGCTAAGTTTAGTAAGGCTTGTTCTGCTGGCTTTGACCCGGACCGGGATTTAGAAATGGTGGGGATTGCCAACCAAACTACTATGCTCAAAACTGAGACAGAGAATATTGGCAAGTTGTTTGAAAAAACGATGATGCGGAAGTTCGGACCGGAGAATTTGAGCGAGCATTTTCTGAGTTTTAATACTATCTGCGATGCGACTCAGGAACGGCAAGATGCTATGTTGAGTTTGGTTGAGGAAAAGTTGGATTTGATGCTGGTGATTGGGGGTTTTAATTCTTCTAATACTACGCATTTGCAGGAAATTGCGATCGACAAAACTGTTCCTTCTTATCACATTGATTGTGCGGAGCGCATTTTACCGGGAAATCGGATCGAACACAAGCCTTTGGGGGGAGATTTGGTCGTAACTGAAGGTTGGCTACCGGATGGTAAAATTGTGGTGGGCGTGACTTCGGGTGCTTCTACGCCTGATAAGGTTGTTGAAGATGCGATCGATCGCATTTTCGCGATGAAAGCAGCGGCTGCGATTGTGTAATTATATTGTTTCGGCACTGCACTCGGAATCCTATTTTTCTCAGTGCAGGGCGAGTGTCTCTTTGCGAGTGCGATCGAGCGTCTCGATTGCAAAAAGATATAATTCTGATGTTAAACTAATTTCAACCCATTAATTCTCCCCAATTACCCGATCGCTCGCATTTCTGATTTCTGATAATATTCACCCGCGTCATCCCCTCTGTGAATTTCTCCCTGCCTCCAACAGATTATTTGTTTAATAAAATATTAAAAATTCGTATCGGCTCAATAAGTAGGGGTAGCAGAGGAAAAAAAGTAAGCAAGGTACATAAAGTGTTATAAAATAGGACACATGACGCCAAAGATTATTTCAAAAGACAAGTCATCCTCCGATTTACTGCAAACCATTGACCCAAAAGGGATTGCAGACGAATCAATGCGTCAGACAGTAGAGATATTACTGAACCACTAGCGAGCAATTACAATTAAAAGTCAAAGACTTGGAGTTAGAGAATCAACGGTTAAAAGATGAAAATAACCGATTGAAGGGAGAAGAAGGAAAACCAGACATCAAAGCCAAGTCCAAAGGGTTCAGAAGCGATCACTCATCAGAGAAAGAGCGAAAAACGCCAAAAAAGCATAGCAAAGGCAGTAAGAAGGCGACGATTAAAATAGATCGAGAAGAAATACTAGAATATCCTTGCATACCAACTGCCATCAGATGCAGAATTTAAAGGATACGAACAAGTAATCATCCAAGATATAGTCATTTCAAATAAATGTGAGACAAAGGTAAGATGATGGTAAAATAGAGAAAAATAGTTAACTCCGAAGAAAAAATGGCTTATAGTCTAGACCTAAGACAAAGAGTAGTGGAGCATGTGAAAAAAGGAGGGAGCATAACTCAAGCTGCCACCATATTTAAGGTAGGAAGGGCAACAATCTATAGATGGCTAGGTAGGAAAGACCTTCGACCCACTCAGGTCAACCACCGTCAGCGAAAGCTAGATTGGGAAGCACTAAAAAAAGATGTGGAAAGAAATCCGGAAGCAAGATTAGTAGAAAGAGCAAGGACTTTCTCTGTAAGGCCGAGTGCCATCTGCTATGCCTTAAAAAAAATGAATCTCACCAGAAAAAAAAAGAACTTCGTTATAAAGAAAGGAATAGAGAAGAAAGAATGAAATATTATAGAGAACTAAGAGAATTAATTAAAGTGCATGGCAGTCAAAACCTTGTATTCATTGATGAGTCAGGGTTTGAGTAATTTGCAGGTTGTCCTTATGCTTGGTCAAAAAAAGGAAAAAAAGTATAGGTCAAAAGGCAAGGTAAACGGGGGACAAGAGAAAATTTAGTAGCAGGAAGAAGAAAAGGAAAGAAGGACATGATGGCACCAATGCTATGAAACAGGATGCTTGAATGCGGAAGGATTTGAAGGATGGTTATCGTTATATTTATTACCAGATTTAACAAATCCATCCATATTAATTATGGATAATGCGCCAATTCATCGTAAGACAGTCATTAGATTATTGGTAGAAGAAGCAGGTCATCAAGTAATATTTTTACCAAAATACTCTCCTGACCTAAATGATATTGAGCATGATTTTGGTGCATTAAAGAGAGCTAGAATGTATGCGTCTCCAGGCACATCTCTGGATGAAATTATTCGTGATTATTGTGTAGCCTAGTGTCTCATACTTATTTGAAATGACTATATCAGCTTAGCAACCGACAACATATTATTTCGGAAACAGAAATATTACTCACCCTCAGTTCGGAAAACGTATGTA
>NZ_JAUBTR010000051.1:0-50541 GCF_036705045.1 Microcoleus sp. BR0-C5 | reverse complement strand
GGCTAAGTTTTAGTCTGAGATTGACAAAAAGCGCTCCTAGAAATAGGGGCGCTTTTTGTTTGGGGAAAAATATTTTTATCGACCTGTTTCTATCCGTTAAATCCCTTAAATCCGTTACCCCCCTTACCTCCGTTACATCCATCCGTTGCCTTCCTTCTTGCTTTTTACTTATTTTTTCTTCCTTTATTCTTTAATTTTTTATGATTACTATAGAATATAGCCACTAGGCCGATCGAGATACTGTGACATACTCCACGGGCGAAATCTTATATTATGGTCTAGGATTCCAATAGTCGGATTCAGAATATGTTGGGCTTGCTATAAAGTGTTCGCTAGCAGCAATGCAATTGTGTCAATTCCAGAATCTAACCATAGACAAATGTAGCTGATCGGGAGTCGCTCCTCACCGTCCCAAGCGCTCTATCTGTAAGGAGAATTTGTATTATGAAAGATGGACAAGAAGTACGCCGCGTCTCCACAGCCGTCATTGCCGGTGTTTGCGGGTTGGCTTTACTGACGGGAGGGGGCATTGCCTGGTGGACCGCGAATCGTTCGCCAACCCCCGCAGATACGCCGTCTTCTGCTCAGACTACGGCTCCGCCGCTTTCCCCAATTCCTGCGGAATCTCCTGCTGTAGTTATCCCCGTACCCCCTCCAAATCCTGTACAAGTGCCACAGGTTCAGACGCCACAGGTTCAGACGCCGCAGGTTCAGACGCCTAACGCTCTGATCCCAAAGTCGCCGCAGCCAAAGCCTTTGCCGCAGACTGATGTCCAGACGGTGCAAGTCTACTGGGTTAAAGATGCCAGCGGCAAATTTGAGGGAGTTCCTACGAAAGTAGCTGTCAAACAAGCTGACAAGCCTGATGTAGCTTTACAAGCTGCTTTTAACAGTTTGTTGGCTGGGCCGAAGGATGCAACTGTTTCTAGCGAAATTCCTAATGGGACAAAACTCAGGGGTTTGAGTGTTAAGAATGACGGAGTTTATGTCGATTTGTCGGCAGAATTTACTTCGGGGGGAGGAAGCAATTCGATGACTGGCCGGTTAGGGCAAGTTATCTATACGGCTACGAGTTTACAACCGAATACCAAGGTTTGGATTTCGGTGGAAGGGAAGCCTTTAGAACTTTTAGGTGGCGAAGGTTTGGAGGTGGCTCAGCCGAGTACCCGCCAAAGTTTTGACAAAAATTTTCCCCTTTAGTAATTATGAGTCATTAGTTACAAGTGATTAGTCATCGGTCTCAAGGCCGAGAATAGGAATTGATAACTGATGACTCATGACTGAGGATTGAGGATTGAGGATTGAGGACTGGCAACTAATTTTCAGTGCTTCGTAGTTAGGCTAAATGCTCGAAAGTGTAGGGCTTGCTGTTCGATCCGGCTGGCAAGCCGATCGCACACCATATTACACAGCTCAAAAATCAACTCGTCTTGCACCTTATAATAAGCTGAAGTCCCTTCACTCCGGCGAGTGAGGATACCAGCTTGGAGCATGAGTTTTAGGTGCTTAGAAACATTGGCTTGACTCGTTTGAGTAGCTTCCACCAATTCTTGCACGCATTTTTCGCCGTCGCGAAGCAAGTTCAAAATTCGTAAACGCATGGGTTCGCTCAAAATACTGAAATACTCAGCAACTTGTTGCACAACCTCTTGCGGGACAGGCTGGGATGACTTCATCAAACTCACCGGAGAGAAGTGATCGGGAAATATTAGCATTTATTCTGTCCATAACAATAAAGTAATCCTTCAATCCGGATTAATTCGCATCAACACTTGACCGTATTCGACAGGTTCGCCATTTTGAACTAAAATTTCCATCACTTGACCGGAGACTTCATCAGCATCGATCTCGTTCATCAGCTTCATCGCTTCGATAATACAGACTGTCTGGCCGACCTTGATGCGATCGCCCACATTTACAAAAGGCGGCTCGTCAGGAGCAGCAGCGCGATAAAAGGTTCCTACCATCGGCGAGATAATTGGCACCCATTTCGTATCTACAGAAGCAGGTACGGCAGCAGGTGCGGCGACAGGGGCGACGGGTACAGGGGCAGCCAGATCCGCTGCTAAATTTTGGTCAACAGCAGGAGGTGACGCTAAGGTGGGGCTAGGAACCGCGCCCAAGGCGATCGGAGCGACACTCGCCACAGCAGCAGGGAGCGCTGCAGAGGTGGCTGGTGAACTTGCCAGAATGCCTTTGCGTACTGTCAGTTCAATATCCCCACTTTTTAAGGTGAGTTCCGAAATGCCAGTTTTGTCTAATACAGTTAGCAGGTCACAAAGCTGGTTTAAGTCTAGTTGCACAGCAGATTCAAGGGTAATTGAGAATTGAAAATTGAGAATTGAAAATTGAGAATTCAGAATCCGGCGAAGCTAGGAGAATTCACCGAGTTTGGAGGCAAAAGGGATAGTTTTTAAGCTGTGAGCGATGAGTATTGAATTTTGACTTCTTTAACTCATAACTCAGAACTAAAAACTAAAAACTCCCTTTTATTCCCTCGTTTCTATTCTCGGCCGAGGTACTTGTCTTCACGAGTATCAATCCGAATCCGTTCTCCAATGGAAATAAATAGAGGCACCATAACCTGAGCTCCGGTGGAGACGATCGCGGGTTTGCTGCCACCAGTGGCAGTATCTCCTTTGACTCCGGGATCGGTTTGCAGCACTTCCAAGACGACAGAGTTGGGCAGTTCCACTTCCATGATTTGGTCGTTCCAGCGCAGGATGCTGACTTCCATCCCTTCACTGAGGTACTTGACACGATCGCCTATTTGCTTGGCATTGAGGCGACTTTCCTCGTAAGTTTCCATATCCATAAAGACGAACTCGTCGCCCTCTTTATAGGTATGCTGCATCACACTCTTTTCCAGGTTGGCTTGAGGCATAGTCTCGCCCGCCCGGAAGGTTTGTTCTACTACGTTTCCGGTTTGGACGTTTTTTAATTTTGTCCGCACGAAAGCCGAGCCTTTTCCTGGCTTGACGTGGAGGAATTCGATAACCCGCCACACGCCGTTATTCCATTCAATTGAAACACCTGGTCGAAAGTCGTTACTGGAAATCATATAAATTTTTGCGGGCAATCCCGTCGCCTTGGCGGCACGGGGGAACTACAGTCAGTCGATTTTAGATTTTAGATTTTAGATTTTAGATTTACTCCACAGATGAATTTGGGAGATTGAACCTTGGTCTAAAATTTTGATCTCTCCACGACAGGAGTCTGGGGATTGTATCCGTTTTTGAGCGGGTCAGGTTAAAGTCGCAGTCTAGCTGACGGCATCAAAAAGCAATTGGCATTTTATTTTACCGTTCAAAGGGAGCAAGTGCTGTACGGAAATGTTAATGGCAGTGGGCAGTGGGCTGTTGTCAGTTGACTATCAAGCATCCAGGATGCAAGCCCCCGGATTCATCCGTCCAGAAATAAAAAACCTGTATCCGATAAAGGAGCCCCCGAATTTATCTCGCGCAAGTCAATCTAAAATCTAAAATCTAAAATCTAAAATCGATTGACTGTTGGCTGTTGTGTCAACCCCACTTCCCCTGCCGAACGAACAGACACTTTAGATGGGTAGCAGCAAAGGCGGGCGGGCAGCGCTGTGGGAAGATAAGAGAGGCAATAAAAGTTAAAGTTATGTTGCATTGGCCTAATTTCTCGATCGATACGTGCAAGCGCTGGGTCAAAACCGTCGCTTTAGCACTCTTGCTGTTCACTCTCGGACTGAGTTTCAGTCCAGTCTCCCATGCCAAACGCCCCAGCAGCAGTATGCCTGCGGGGAATGCGATTACGGACGGCCGGGCGCTGCTGCGCTTCGCTTTACCTATTGACAATCAGACTGTACGAGATTTGCAAATCAGTCTCGAAGACATTGGCAACCACATACGGTCTAAACGTTGGGGGCCTATTAGTAGCGATGTCAGCAAGGCTTCCAGGATTCTCAACCTTCGGGAATCTGACCTTTTAGAGAGTATTCCCGACGCCAAAAAGCCGGAAGCTGAGGCGCTAGTTGCAGGAGTCAAGGAGAAAGTTGCTCAACTGGAAAAGGCTGTTGAGGCTAAAGACAGGGACAAAGTGATTGATTTGAAAGCCACCATCCTAGGTTCCGTAGGCGAAATCGAAGAGTTGATGGTGACAAAGTTTCCTTTTGAAGTGCCTGCCAAGTATGCTAATCTGCCTCAACTGAAAGGGCGCGCTACTGTGGCTGTACAAACTGAAAAAGGGGAAATTACTGTTGTGCTTGACGGCTACAGCGCCCCGGTTACGGCTGGTAATTTTGTGGATTTAGTCGATCGAGGTTTTTATGACGGTTTGCCGTTTATTCGATCGGAAGAATCCTACGTTTTGCAAACGGGAGATCCCGAAGGCAAGGAAGAGGGTTTTATTGACCCAGCTACTGGCAAATACCGGAATATACCGCTAGAAGTGCTCGTTAGGGAGGAAAAAGAACCTATTTACGGGATTACTCTAGAAGATGCGGGGCGCTACCGCGACGAACCTGTTTTGCCTTTTTCTGCTTTCGGTACAGTGGCTATGGCCCGTACAGAAACTGACCCTGATAGCGCTTCTTCTCAGTTTTTCTTTTTCTTGTTTGAACCTGAACTCACGCCCGCTGGCCTGAATCTGTTGGACGGCCGCTATGCTGTTTTTGGTTACATGATTGAAGGAAAAGAAGTTTTGGAGCAACTGAAGCAGGGAGACAAGATTGTATCTGCTAAGGTAGTTAAAGGAATCGAAAATTTGGTGCGACCTCAAGTTTAACTAATGACGGCGATTGAAATCGCTTTTACACCAAAGTGACGGCGATTGAAATCGCTTTTACAGAAACAAAGCCCGCCTGCGCGGGCTGAAAAAATCAATAGTGACAGGCATTGAAATCTTTTCTAAATAAAGGTAACGGCGATTGAAATCAGTTTTACACAGACAAAGCCCGCCGGAATCAGGCTGGAAGAAGAGATAATTTTTATAGTTTCGTTATTAAAATTAGGAATTCCATCGAAAATATGGCTATTTTACAATTTTTATTGGTAATGGGTTTGGGCGGATTCGCAGGCTTATTGATTGTAAAAAATGTGAATGAAAACAAGCAAAAGCAGCGGTTGGATGAGGCTTTTTATCAGTTGTTGGAAACTCAAAACAGTCAAATTTCGCTGATTCAACTGGCGGCTAGTGCTAGGGTTGAGGCAGAAGTGGCTCAGCAGTATTTAACTCGGCAAGTTAAGATTTTTTCGGCGGTTTTAGAGGTAGATGATGAAGGGGATACTTTTTATAGGTTTCCTAGGTTGCGCTTGCCGCCGAGTTCGGGTAAGGAATGGTAATACAGTTGACAGTTGACAGTTGACAGTTGACAGTTGACAGTTGTTAGTTGTCATTGGTTTAGGAATTACGCACCAATAACGTGCTACAGGTAAGATACCTGTTCCATAATACATTGAGTTTATTGTAGGATGGGCATCTTGCCCGCCCGCATCTCACTAAAAAATCCTTTTTAATGCTGATTAAAGATATCGGTGAACAAGGCCTTTTAAGGATATTGCAAAAATTCTGCCCCGCAGAGATAGTGGGTGATGATTGCGCTGTCATGGCTACAAATCCCAACCAATCTCTGGCTATCACTACAGATATGTTGGTGGATGGAGTGCATTTTAGCGATCGCACTACGGGGCCTTATTACGCAGGATGGCGCGCCGCAGCCGCAAATTTGTCGGATCTGGCCGCTATGGGAGCAAGGCCTCTGGCGGTGACTTTAGCCCTCGCTGTGACGGCGGATACGGCTGTGCTGTGGGTGGAAGAGTTTTATCGCGGGATGACGGCTTGCTTGCAAGAATATGATACGCCGATCGTCGGTGGGGATGTTGTGCGATCGCCCGTGGTGACTGTGGCGATTACTGCTTTTGGGGAGGTTGAGTGCGCTCGTACCATTAGTCGGTCAAATGCGCGATCGGATTGGGCGATTGTCGCGACTGGCGTGCACGGAGCCTCCCGCGCGGGATTAGAATTGCTGTTAAATCCAGAATTCGGGCAAAATCTGGAAAAGGTCGATCGGGCTTCTTTAATTCTCGCTCACCAGCGGCCTAAACCGCGGCTGGATGTTTTGCCGATTGTTTGGGAGATTTTAGATTCTGCGGGTGAGTTTTCCATCGCCGGAATGGACAGCAGCGACGGTTTAGCTGATGCGATTATTCAAATTTGTCGGGCTAGCGGTGTTGGCGCAAAAGTCGATCGCCCGAAAATACCAATTCCCGATATTTTTAGCGAAATTGTATCAACCGAAAAAGCTTTAGATTGGGCATTATACGGCGGGGAAGATTTCGAGTTAGTGCTGTTTTTGCCGATTGCCCATGCTAATTTATTGGTGGAACGAATCGGTGATGGTGCTGCGATTGTGGGAATTGCTACGGATAGCACCGATATTTGGTTGACTGATAGCAGCGGCATTTGTCCTGATATTGTATTAAAGCTCGATCGAGGATTTCAACACTTTTGAATTATCTCTTAGCCGGCGGAGTCAGAAACCGGGTTTTTTGGGAAAATCATTCGTTGTAGCGCACAAATTAGGGAAAAACCCGGTTTCTTTGGCCTTGATGGGTAATGGTTGAGTTTTATTCTTGTTCAGTGGGCGATCGCACTTCGGCCGCTTCCTGTAACATATCATTAACTGGTGGACTTTGGGCATCGGACAATCTCCGAGGTTCCGACTTACGCCGAAACCATCTGTACTGATTGATTTTCCACGCACCATTAATCCAGCCTACCAATCCAGAAACCACGATTACAGCCAAGAGACTCCACAACAGACTAGCTACAGCCGGATGAATGCGATCGCCATTTTGAGGTATTCTGAACACTATCTCTCTCTCTACATAATTCGCAACCGCAGACACCACAAGGCCTCCAGCCCCTAATCCAGTACCGAGTATTTGAATGGTTCTTTCTAGGGAGCGATCGATTTCTGCTTGTTCAATATCTACAATCCCCGCCACCAAATCCACCGCAATCTTAATCAAATCAGTGCCATGTTTGAAATATCCTAAATCACCCTGAATTTGTTTCTGAAAATACGGAGAATTTCTATCAATAAAAAACTTGAATGTTGTTAAATTTTCGGGTGAGGCTTGCCATTTATCACAGATTTGAGCTAGCTTTTCCTGATAATTGTAAACATGAATATTAATCGTATTATTAAAATCTTCCAGAGATTCTAATACTCTTTCATAATCCAAACTTTCTCGAAGTAACTGTTTGAGTGTGCTTTTCAGAGAGGTTAAAGACTCATCTGTATTAACATTTTCCTGGGAAGCAACATCATTGTTCGATTCAAAATGAGCGATTTTTGTTTCTAAGTTAGCGATTATCCCCTCAATTTTTGCATATAGTCCCTTGAGTAAATCATAATTTTTGCGACTATCAATAAAAGCTGTGGTGATTTTATGGCGATAATAAAACAGTTCAAATAAAGGTTGAAGAATTTGCCCTAATTTTTCCTCAATCTCATCGTCAACCAGATAAACAAACACTTGTAGTTGACTTTTGAGCGAACTGTACTCAAAAATTGGAGAACCCAGTAACTGAGTATCGCGGTAAAAAGGTGGATGCACAGATGTTTCTGGGAACAGATTCTTTAAACATTTATCCGCAACTTCGCGGAGGTATTTTTTAGTGGGAGGTTGATAGGTTTGTAATTTGTAGGTAATAAAAATAGTCTGTCCCAGCCAATCTTCATAACTCTCAGCAAGCATGAGATTATTAACATTAAAAATTTTTAATGCTGCGATATCTATATCTTTATTTTCATCCGTTTCTGGGCTGCCAATTCTTGCTAAAATGCCTTCGCTATCATCCAGAAGGCAAAACTTAAAGGAACCATCAATTTTATTTGAATGCGAGAATTTTTTGACTTTAGTGAGGGGATAACCGAGGTTGGCTTGGGAAAAGATTAGCTCTTTTTCGTGGCTGAAATGTTGCCAGATATTATTAGCCCAAGTCCAGATAGATTTGACTTCGGTTTTGCTTTCGCGGCTGAGTTGGTAGCTGTAAATGTAGATTTGGGGATGGTCAATTTTTAGCATTTGCTTTGTCAATGCGTTTTTTCAAGCTTGCTTCTAGTTTTTTGATATCGGGATATGTATTGATGAGTGTTTCATAACCGGGCGTGACTTCTGCTTCGGCATCATCGAGATTTATTCTGGTCAGACTTTTAATTTCATCTCTCAACACTATAAACTGTTGATAGAGTGCATTAATAGCCTTTTCTACAGTATCGTTATCAGCACCAGATTCTGCCAAGGGCAGGATTTTGGTGAGTAATTGTTCGATAAAATCGGGAGTAAGAATTGTGGGCGCGGTGGTAATCGCGTTGTATATTTGGCACAAAATATCGACTTCATTCATAAATTTACCTCACTTTGGTTGAATTCTGGCCTGTTGATTGATGATTGTATGATAATTCCAACTGCTGTAGGGGCGGGTTAGCCGAAATATTTGACACCCAGCGATGGATTGTAAAAACCCGCCCCACCACACCTAAAAATTTGGATTACCATCCTATTGTACAGATAGATTGTACGTTATATCCTAGCCGGGGCGGGTTTATGAAATCTCTGGTTTTCATCAGAGATGGTTGGTGAACCCGCCCCTACAACATTTGCACATTCAGATTATAACCCTATGGCACAAAACGCTCCCCAATGATAAACATCGCCGTAGGGTTGTTCATCATCATTGTAGCCTTTTAATTCCTTGAGTATGGGTTTTTTGCGATCGGCATCAAAGCTATCGGATTCCTTTACCCATGTTAGCAAATCTGGAGTGGTGGCAGACTTAAACCAGCGCTGGGTATCGTGGAGGGCTTTACCGATGCTAACTCCAGGTTGTAGCAATTCATAGAATTTTACCATGATCAAGGCGGTGGAGAGGTCGTTGACAGCCCAAAGACTGGCTAGGGTTCCCATTGCTCCGGCGTGGATAAATCCTGTCGGTAATCCAATATAATCGGAGCGATTTTTGGTGTCAATGAGGGCGGTTTCGCAGGCGGAAAGCACGACTAGGCGGCAATGTTTGAATTGCAATAGCAAGATGTCTGCTAATGTTAGACAATTGTTAATATCGGCTGTTTTGCCTTCGCGCCATTCCACGTAACGATCCGATTCATCTAAATCCGATCCCCCTAAATCCGATCCCCCTAAATCCCCCTTAAGAAGGGGGACTTTGACAACTTCTTCCTCTTGCTCCCCCCTTAAGAAGGGGGGCTGGGGGGGATCTCCGGAGATGATACCCCCAGACAAAATCAAAAACGATTTTAGCGGATCGTCGGGATTAAAGGAGCCGTGACAGGAAAAGTGCGCGCAGTGGGCGTTTTCTAACTGTTCTAGATAGTTTTCTAGGAGATTTCTTTTACTCGCTTCATCGCCGGGGAGTATTTGACTAATGGCGAATTTGGGGGCGATGCTGGCGACTTCCAAATCGGTGTAGCGCAAATCTGATGTGGGGTTTTGCAGGGCGAGGAGTTGGTCGAAATTTGGGTAGGTGGTAATCTGTTGCAGGAGTTGGCAACTGGGGGCGTATTGAATGCCTTCGAGGTATTTATCTAATAAGAATTCGCCGTCATTTAGGGGTAGGGCGTGGAGGGGGAACAGGTGCAGCAACCAGTGGGGAATTAGGATTAAGCGGGTACTTGATGGCGGCAGAATTGTGGTGATTTCGAGGATGTCTGCGAGGCGCTGGAGATAGGTAGCAAGTTGTTTTTGCCAGTGGGTTTTGCTTTGTTTGTAGGCTTCCCGGTATTCAGCAACTAAATCGGTTAATTCATCCCAGTGACGATTGCGGTGCACTGTCAGCACGTCGGGGTATGTGACGACAAAGGTGATGATTTCTGCGTCGGTGATGTACCACTCAATGATGGCGGTGTTTGGGGTGAGGAGTTGGGTGATTTCGCTGAAGGTGATGGGTGCTAGGGTTTTGGGGATTTCCTGTTTCTGGGCGATTAGTTCGGCAAGGTTGCGGGCTTTGTTGACTTCGGCATATAAGAGTGCTTCTTGGTTGCTTTGGCGATCGAGACATACTTGCACCATGCCTCTGTAGAGTTTATCCCACTGCAAGTCATGTTTTTGTTTGGTTTCATTCCCCGATTCCAAATTCCGCAGTTGGGCGGCTCCGGCTATGGCATTTTTAAAAGTATCGTAGGCAGTTTGGAGAGTTGCTGCTTTTTGGTTTGTGTCTTCTGGTTTTTCTTGGTTGATGTAGTTTAGTTTGTCAAGATAAGCCCAGCCCAAGTTATTTAATGTTTCTACATTATTGATCGGGAAATCCTCAATGGTACGAACAGTTAAAGCTGCCTCATAAAACTCGATCGCCCGTTCCAGATTTTCGGCCCGCGAACCGTTTATCCTGAAATAGTAGGCATTACCTAGGTTATTTTGAGTCATTGCCCAATCTTCAGGGAAATCCTCAAGGGTATAGACAGTTAAAGCTGCCTGATAAAACTTGATCGCCCGTTCCAGATTTTCGGCCCGCGAACCGTTTATCCTGAAATAGTAGGCATTACCTAGGTTATTTTGAGTCATTGCCCAATCTTCAGGGAAATCCTCAAGGGTATAGACAGTTAAAGCTGCCTGATAAAACTTGATCGCCCGTTCCAGATTTTCGGCCCGCGAACCGTTTATCCTGTCACTGTAGGCATTAGCTAGGTTATTTTGAGTCATTGCCCATTTTTCCGGGAAATCCTCAAAGGTATAGACAGTTAAAGCTGCCTGATAAAACTTGATCGCCCGTTCCAGATTTTCGGCCCGCGAACCGTTTATCCTGTCACTGTAGGCATTAGCTAGGTTATTTTGAGTTATTGCCCATTTTTCCGGGAAATCCTCAAAGGTATAGACAGTTAAAGCTGCCTGATAAAACTTGATCGCCCGTTCCAGATTTTCGGCCCGCGAACCGTTTATCCTGTCACTGTAGGCATTAGCTAGGTTATTTTGAGTCCTTGCCCAATATTCAGGGAAATCCTCAAAGGTATAAACTGTTAAAGCAGCGTTATAAAAGCCAATCGCCCGTTCCAGATTTTGGGCGCGCGAACCCTTGATTTTATCAATGTAGGCAAGAGCTAGGTTATTTTGAGTCTCTGCCCATTTTTCAGGGAAATCCTCAAGGGTACGAACTGTTAAAGCAGCGTCATAAAAGGCGATCGCCCGTTCCAGATTTTCGGCCCGCGAACCGTTAATTCTGTATAAGTAGGCATTAGCTAGGTTATTTTGAATCTCTGCCCATTTTTCAGGGAAATCCTCAAGGGTATAAACTGTTAAAACAGCTTCATAAAAGCCGATCGCCCGTTCCAGATTATCCGCCCGCGAACCCTTGATTCTCTCACTGTAGGCAATAGCTAGGTTATTTTGAATCATTGCCCAATTTTCAGGGAAATCCTCAAGGGCATAGACTGTTAAAGCAGCCTCATAAAAGCCGATCGCCCGTTCCAGATTTTGGGCCCGCGAACCGTTTATCCTGAAATAGTAGGCATTAGCTAAGCTATTTTGAGTTTGAGCAAACTTTTCGCTTCCCGGTTGCCGATTATTTAAAACTATTTGATAACCAGTAATGGCAATTTCAATATTATTCGCTCTACTGCCAAGGGGAAAGTTTTTAATATGAATACTCAAATTTACAATGAGGGCGACAATGAACTCAATTGCTTCTGGCTGTTCGGCAATTAAAATCTGTGATGCTTGCTGTAAAGTCTCGGCAAAACGGGCATTGAGGAGATGTTGCCGTTGTTTTAGTATCGGGTAAATTACTTTAATATCGCTATCGCTATCTTGTTCTGCTTGCAATAATTCTTGGATAAATTCTGCATATTCTTGGGGATTTTCACCTTCGGAGTTGACTCGATCGCGGTTTTCATTCATAGGTTATAGTTAATAGTTGATAGCGTTGGCATAATTGCTGTAGGGGCGGGTTCGCCAACCATATTTAATACCCACAAACAATCCCCATAAACCCGCCCCCACCCCACCGAAGAAATTCGATCGCTTGTTTCAAATTTTCCTACAAATGCGATCGGTCGTTTTCCGGTTTTCCCGAAAGTGCGATTCCCTACGGGATAGCTTCGCTTCACGGGAATTTGTCGTTGGGAGGGGGCGGGTTTATTTCAATTGTTGGTACTCATTAGAGATGGTTGGCGAACCCGCCCCTACACAATTAATGGTATGACAAACTAATAATTAGAGTGAATTTATTTTAGCATAATTATGGCAAAAGGTGCTAGGGAGCGATCGACCGTTTTCCAATTCTCCCAATGGCGAGAAACCGGGTTTTTGCGAGAATTTTTTGTGAGAGGCGAAGATATCGGAAAAAACCCGGTTTCTGAGATTGTGCGTGGTGGCGAGAAACCGGGTTTTTGCGAAGATATTTAATCGGAGGCGAAGATATCGGAAAAAACCCAGTTTCTGAGATTGTTAAAGCTACCTCACTTTAGGCATTAGCCAGCTTCTTTTGAATCATTGCCCAATATTCAGGGAAATCCTCACGGGTATATACTGTTAATGCTGCTTGATAAAACGATCGCGCCTTTTCGAGATTTTCATCCCGCGAACCGTTGATTCTGTCATTATAGGCATTACCTAGGTTATATTGAATCATTGCCCAATCTTCAGGAAACTGTTCGGGGGTACGAACAGTTAAAGCAGCGTCAAAAAATGCGATCGCGCGATCGATATTTTCATCCCGCACACCGTTGATTCTGTTGGCGTAAGCAGCAGCTAGGTTATTTTGAGCCATAGCCCAATCTTCCGGGAAAGCCTCAAGGGTATATACTGTTAAAGCAGCGCCATAAAGGGCGATCGCCATTTCCACATTTTCGGCCCGCGAGCCCTTTATTCTAGTAATGTAGGCAGCAGCTAAGTTGTTTTGAGTTTGAGCAAACTTTTCGCTTCCGGGTTGCCGATTATTTAAAACAAGTTGATAAGCGGCAATGGCAATTTCAATATTATCCGCTCTATTCCCACCGGAAAAATTACTAATATTAATGCTCAAGTCTTCAACGAGACTGACAATTGAATCAATAGTTTGTGCATTTTCCCCACCAATTAATCTCTGCATTACTTGCTCTAAAATGTCAGAAAAACGAGCATTTAGGAGATGTTTTCGTTCAGCTAGCATGGAGTGAATTACTGCGGTATTGCTATTGCTACCATCTTCTGCTTGCAATAATTCTAAAATAAAGTTTGCATACTCTTGGGGATTTTCACCTGCGGAGTTATCGCCATCGTTGATATCGATTAATTGTGCTAGCTGACCGATCAGATTCCGCAGGAAATTAGCGCCGTTTTGTCCTCCTTGCTGTGCCATTTTTTCTGCTACTAACTCGCAAGTTTCCAGAAATTCGACATCCAACAATTCTGAGTTATCCTGTAATATCTGCGGTTCTTCTCCGTTGGGGCAATTCAGCAGGGTGTGAATTAGTTCTAGGTAGGCTTGGGCGCGGCTTTCTTCCATTGTTGGGGAGTTGTAAATAATATCGGGATTTATTTTATCATGCTTGGTGGGTGGCCCGAAACTGGGTTTTTGCGAGAATATTTGGTTACAGGTGAAGATTCTGGAAAAAACCCGGTTTCTTTGATTGTGCGCGAGTGGCTGTAAACGTCGGTTAGCCCGGCCAAAATTTCCGCAAACTCCCACTCAGTCACTTACATGGTAAATTCCACTCATACTCACCAAATTGTCTGAATAGTTGTTAACGCTTGAATTTTAGCGTCGCGGGTGACTAACGGAAGACTCAAAGATAAAGCAGTAGCAGCAATAATTCTATCTGGCATATCTGGCACCACATCGCGGGGAATTTGACGCAGAATTTGTGCTGTGATTAAATCCAAAGGGGCGATGGCTAATCCAGTCCCCGGATCGGATAAGGCATTAATCAACTGCTCAAATGCCTCTTCGGGCAATCGATACCTTTCCACTAAATACCCTAATTCTACCACAGAAATTGCGGACACATAAATCGAATAGCCTCCTGCCAATGCTGTATCCAAAGCAGTCATTGCTGTTTGCGATAATCGAGCAGTCTCCCGCAGATACCAGATAATTGTATGAGTGTCGGCGACAACGGCTGTCATTAAATATCCCCTCTGGGAAAGTTTCCCCACATTTCTTTTCTCGCTTCAGCAATATCTTCTTCGGTGATATCCATATCTAAATTAGCCCACATTCCTTTGACGCTTTTTAGAGGTCGTTTGAGAATGTTTTTTTGGTGAAGAAATTCAGCAAAATCTAAAACTTCCTGCTGCTGATTTGGGGGCAATTCGCGCAACTTATCTAAAACAGCTTGCTCTAAATTCATTGTTTATTTTCCTCCGTTATTTTTCTTTTTTTTGATCGACATCTCTACGCAAATAATACGGCAACTGACACGCTAAAATTTTCCTGCTAAGGAATGAGAATTAAATAACTTACAATTTGATATTTCTTGTGGGATGGGCGTCCCACAAACTTGTGTAAATTATTTAATTTGCGCTCCTAACGTCTAGATAATGCTACCTTTGGCATTAATCTATCCAAAATTTGCTCGATCGCACTTGCAGTCCAATCAATATCAGCTTCTGTGGTTTCCCGTCCCAGACTCAAGCGAATGCCGCCAACGGCCTTAGTTTTGTTATATCCCATTGCCAATAATATCGGACTCGGAGTCAGTTTGCCGCTGTTACAAGCAGAACCGGAACTAATGCCAATTCCTGCTAAGTTTAGCTGTCGCACTAAAGTTTTACCCGTCACTACTCCTGTGTCGCCGTCGGGAGAAACAATGCAAAAACTGGTGTGGTGCGGCAGTCGGTAATATCGATCGCCAGTTGGTACTAAACTGGGTACGTGGGATAATCGGTCAAAAAGTCGATCGCGCAATGCAATTAACCTCGGCGTTTCCACATCCATTTCCTGCAATGCTAACTCCGCCGCCACCCCAAAACCGACGATAGCGGGCAGTGCTTGCGTTCCTGAACGCAGTTTCAACTCTTGTCCGCCCCCGCCGAACATTGGCACTAATTCTAGCCCTGGACGCACGTAAAGCGCCCCCGCACCTTGCGGCCCGTAAAGTTTGTGACTGGAGAGGGAAAGCAAGTCTACGGGCAGTTTCTGTACGTCAATTGGCAGCTTGCCGGCAACTTGAACTGCATCTGTATGAAACATGATATTGCGATCGCGCGCAATTTGTCCTAATGCCTCAATTGGTTGCAGCGTGCCAACTTCGCTTTGTCCGTAAATGATTGAAATTAACACTGTATTCGATCGCAGCGACTCTTGCAAATCCAAAGGGTGAATGCGCCCAAATTTATCCACAGGTAGGCGCGTCACTTCCCATCCCAACTCTTCGAGTTGTCGCGCCGGTTCTGCTACTGCGGAGTGCTCTACGCTGGAGATAATAATATGCTGCGGCTTTGTATAAAGACGCGCAATTCCCATAATTGCCAAATTGTCCGCTTCAGTGCCGCCACTGGTAAAAATCATGGATTCCGGTAGCGCGTTAATCAAGCTAGCAACCTGCATTCTTGCTAATTCTAAAGCTGTCGCCGCCCTTTGTCCCCACTCGTGCAAGCTGGAAGGATTTCCCCACTGCTGAGTCAGGGCTTTTTGCATGGCTTGAATCGCTTCTGGGCGTGCGGGTGTTGTGGCACTATAGTCTAGGTAAATTTGCATGATAAATAACTAATTAATGAATGAATGAATGAATGTTGACTGTTGACTGTTGACTGTTGACTGTTGTGAGTGGCTACCAATAACCAATAACCAATAACTGATGACTAACTTCCTGGTTTGCAGACGTTGTAGTCTTCGTGCGACAAAACTTTTTGGGGAGTTAAGAAAGTGCCGCAATCTTCACAAAGCATTCTGTAGTTGCGAGTTACAGGAATACTGATTATCAAACGGTTGTGACGCAGACGTTTGCCGCCGAAATCTCTGTAATTCTTATTTTCGCCCAAAGCTGCTATAATGGCGCGGGCTTTAGTAACTACGTGGTCGGGCAGACCTCTGAGATCGATGATATCTCTAGCAAATGATGCTTCCCTCTCTTGTTTTTTGGTTTGTTTTTGTGTCAGCACTTCAACGTAATGCTGTTGCGCCACCAACTCTTGCGTGCAGCGATGGCACGCTTTACCATATCCTTTGTGACCGCACGGAAAAATTCTTTTTCTTTTAGCCATAAAGCAGCGGTATAGGGTTTGACCCACGCCCCTGAATGCTGCTACCCTACCAGTGATGCTTCCGGCATCGAGGCAGTTCTACAAGACGTAAAATCTATTCCCTTGCATAAATTTAATAGGTTGTAACTTTACTTGATCCAATAGATTTGAACTGTGGGAAGGCTAATAACCTCTATATTTTTTAAAATTTTGTGGCTGTATTGTATTATCATTTACTCGGTTTCTGTTGTGCTGGGCTGGTGGCGCTCAATCTGGCGGGCTGCGGACAAACAAAGCAAGACGTGCAGAATTTACCACTCAGTCTGGCTCCATTGCCTCAAGACCCCTTGTTGCAAGTATACTTCAATCAGTCGATCGCTTCGAGTTATACAGAGCCTTACCGCCAGCAAACTAGACCTGGAGATGATTTAGAAAACTTGATCGCTGTTGCGATCGCTAGTGCTGGATCGACGGTAGATGTAGCGGTTCAGGAGTTTCGCTTGCCCGGTATTGCGAGGGTTTTGGCCGATCGACGGCGATCGGGAATTAAAGTGAGATTAATTGTCGAACATATGTATAGTCGCCCTTGGAGCGATTTTACAGCCCAGGAGTTGGCGAAATTACCGGAAAGAGAGCGCGATCGTTATAACGAATTTGTGCAACTTGCTGATACCAATAAAGACGGTAAATTAAGCGCCGAGGAAATCAAGCAAAATGATGCTTTGGTAATTGTCAAAGATGCGGGTATTCCTGTAATTGATGATACTGCTGACGGCAGTAAAGGCAGCGGTTTGATGCACCACAAATTTGTGGTGATTGACGGCAAAACCGTAATCGTCACTTCTGCTAATTTTACCACAAGCGATATACATGGCGATTTCAAGACAGCCGGAAGTCGCGGCAATGCGAACAATTTACTGAAAATTGAAAATGCTCAAGTAGCGCAACTATTTACTCAAGAATTTAACATCATGTGGGGCGACGGGCCCGGAGGCAAACCGGACAGCAAGTTTGGCATCAAAAAGCCGTTTCGTCAAGTGCAAAAAGTAAGAGTAGGGAATTCGACAGTGGCGGTGCAATTTTCGCCGACTTCCCAGACTTTGCCTTGGGAAAAAAGCGTTAACAGTTTGATAAATCGAAATTTGGGTAGTGCGAAAAAGTCGGTTGATTTGGCCCTGTTTGTATTTTCGGCTCAGCGGTTGTCAAATACTTTGGAAATTGAAGCTAGCCGGGGAGTGGCGGTGCGAGCTTTAATTGACTCTAATTTTATTTATCGCTCTTATAGTGAAGGGTTGGATATGATGGGGGCGACTTTGATGCAAGATTGCGGGTTAGAAACTGACAATCGCCCTTGGAGAAAGCCGCTGACTACGGTGGGAGTGCCGCTGTTACCAATGGGCGATCGCCTGCACCACAAATTCGGCGTTGTGGACGGCAAAACGGTACTTACAGGTTCTCACAACTGGAGTGAGGCGGCAAATCACGGGAATGACGAGACGCTGCTGGCGATCGAGAGTCCCACGGTTGCAGCCCATTTTGAGCGGGAGTTCGATCGGCTTTACAAAGGTGCAATCTTAGGAATTCCCGCCCGCATCAAACAGAGAATTGAAGCTAAGAAAAAAGAGTGCGATTCACTACAAGCAGCATCAAAATCTGCGGATGCTCAACCTCAAATTGCTGCGAGTAAAAAGTTAGTTAATTTGAATGCAGCGACTCAGGAAGAATTAGAAACCTTGCCTGGGGTTGGCCCGAAGTTAGCCGAGAGAATTATTGCAGCGCGACAACAGCAACCTTTCACCTCTTTGGACGACGTGGCGCGGGTTCAGGGCATTGGGGACAAGCTTTTAGAGAGATGGCGCGATCGAGTAACTTGGTAGTTAAGTTCGTACTCCTGAAATGTTGCACCATTCTCGCTTAACAGGCTGGACGGCCTGTTCCACAAGAAAATTCACTCTTTGTGGAACGGGCATCTTGCCCGTTCATAACAGGCTTATTGACAATGGTGCAACATCTCAGTAATCAGGACTTCATTCCTGACTCTAAAAAGTTCACAGTCATAACTTCCGTCCTTCCTTTGGAAACTCAGCATCCAAGACTCAAGCCCTCACTAGAAACCTATTCGATATACTTTGACAACACCTCACCTCTCAAGTTAAAATAACTCCTAAAAAAAATGCTATCTATTCACATTAGAGGTAGAGAGAGATGAAACACGCCAGATTTATTACGGGGAGGCCACAAATCAAATTCCTAGCTATTTTGGTGGGGGCTTTTTTTTTGACGCTAGCAGCTTTCACAGTTAACGCCCAGCAGACTAGCGAAGCCCAATTTAGGGTCAAAAACGAAAACGCTTTTAATATTAATTTGATTCAATTTAAGCGCACTGAATATGTAGGGCCGTGTGCCGGTACTGTCTTCTCCCCTGATTCGCAAAGCGCTCGATTTGTCTCCAGCAAAACTCCTCCCGGCCCTAACAGAAGGGTAATGATTAAAAATGTAACTGATGGCATGGAAACTAACCCCTATCCCTACACATACAGAGGTTACAACAAAGGTGAGTTTTCCGAGGATTTTGGATTTAAGTTGGGTAACAGTCACAAAACAAGAACTTTTTCGGTTTTAGAGGGAGAAAATAAGTTTCTCTATGAAATTAAAGAAAATGACCAAGTTATAGAACAGGGTTCGCTGACGGCTGAAGTTTCTATACAAAACTTAGGTACTTTTCCCCGTCAGCAAATTTGTCAAGATCAGGTAGAATGTCGGGATACTTCTGATTGTCGCGACCGTAAAGGCAGAAAAAGAAGTTGCAGACGAGAGTGTTTTCCTGTTCAACAGTGTCGCTGTCCGTAATTACTTTCTCTGCTAAAATTATTTTCTTAATTAACGGCAGAAGACAAAGAGGAATAAAAAACCAGAAACAAGATAAGTTATTACTCGTTACCAGGCAGAGCCTGGTAACGCAGATCCGGAGGCTCTGCCTCCAATTTTCATGGAAGAAAACGAGGCAGAGCCTCGCTTACATCTGTTCCCAGGCCCAGCCTAGGAACCAGTTAAGAAAATGAGTGTTTGTGGAACAGGCACTCCGGCCTGTTCCGCGAAAATCAAGTAATCGGGTGAAAGTAAAATGCTGCTCCTAAAACGGTGTATGTTGCTAAAAGCAGCACTCCTTCGAGCCAATTAGAGCGCCCGTCGAGACTAATTAGATTAGCAATTGTTACTGCAATGGCAACTGCAACTACTTCAAACGGATTAAAGTTTAAATCCATCGGCTGATGAATCACTAATCCGATAATCACCAACACCGGCGCTACCAGCAAAGCAACTAGCAAACTCGAACCCATCGCGACAGAAACTGACAAATCCATATTGTTTTTCATCGCAACTCCCACCGCAGTTACATATTCGGCTGCGCCGCCCACAATCGGCAACAGAATTACCCCTGTAAACAGTGGCGTCAATCCCAATCCTTTGGTAGTTTCTTCGACAACACCCACGAAAATTTCTGATTCAAAAGCAACGGCAACAGTTGAGGCAACTAGCACTCCTATCCACAGCCACAAATTCGGTTTGTGCGTAGTGGATTCCTCTTTGGTATTTTGAGGATTTTCTGACTCTAGTTCTAGTAAGCCGACTTCGTAAAGATAGCTGTGAGTTTTTAAGGAAAATAGTAGAGTTAAAGCGTAAACTGCAATTAGGACGATCGCAGTTATTAAGGAAAGATTCTGAATGGCTGCGGGTTCGACTCCATTGGAGGTGTAAATTACCATTGTCGGCAGCAGGATGGCAATCACTGCTAGAGTCATTGTGGAACCGTTCACCCGCGCGATAATTGGCTTAAATTCTTGTTCTTTGTAGCGGATTCCTCCTAACAGCATGGAAAATCCCATTACTAAGAGCAAGTTGCTGATAATTGTACCGGTTATGCTGGCTTTCACAATGTCAATTAAGCCAGCTTTCAGGGCAACTATGGCAATAATTAATTCCGTAGCATTGCCAAAGACTGCATTTAATAGGCCGCCTATGGAGGGGCCTGTGACGATCGCCACTTCTTCTGTTGCTGTACTCAACCAAATCGCCAGAGGTATAATGCCTAAAGCGGATGTGATGAAAACTGCGAGGGAACCCCAGTGCAAATACTCAGCGCCGATGGAAATGGGGATGAAAATTAACAACGCTATGGAAAGAATTTTTTTGATTGACATAGGAACTCGGATGGTGTAAGGAAGGGTGAGGTCGAGTTGTCGAGGCGATCGCAAAGTTGATTTTACACTATTCAACTATTCTCTGACAATTCTGGCGGCGAGTGCGATCGATAATTGGGAATTTTTAACCGCAAATGCACCCAGATCGAGGCAGATTGAATATAATAGAATTATATCGACATCGGTGAAAAGATATGTCTCAATCTGTAGTGCCAGTTGTTGAATCAAAGCAAATTGATACTTCACCCACATTGACCTTTGAAGAATACCGATTTTATCAAACTGATTCCGATCTACAATATGAACTGTACAAAGGCAAATTAATTCCGATGCCAACCGCAACAGTTTTACATATCAAAATTTGCGAATATTTAGTTTACAAATTGCAGCGTTACCTAGCTGAACACAATCTTGACTTAGTAGCAAAGACAGGCCTGGGAGTAAGAACAGAAGAAGATACCTCCCGGATTCCTGATGTAGTTGTTTGTACTCAAAGTCTTTTAGAACAAGCTGCTACTAGACCAGGTTCTGGTATCCTCGATTTTGAAGAAAAGCCCCTGTTAGTCATAGAAGTAGTGAGTCAAAATCGGCGCGCCGATTATGTGATTAAACGAGCTGAGTACGAACTAGCTAACGTGCCCGAATATGTCATTGTTGACCCTACACCTAACAAAGAATTAGTGCGAGTCCTAGCCTTTCCTGAAGGGGAAGATATCTATACCCAGACTGATTTTAGGGCGGGGCAACAAATGGTGTCTGTAGTATTTCCCAATCTGACATTATCAGTGAATGAAATACTGTCTCCGCCATTAGTTGAAGGGTTGATTAAAGCAGAACAAGCTCGGTTCCAAGAACTCGAACAACGGGCTGAAAGATTGGCGGTGAGGTTGCGAGAATTAGGAGTAGATCCCGATCGCATTTAGGATCTTCGATGACCCAGAATTCATGAGTTAATTATTATTAGTTATATCAAATCCGCGCTGCATCAGAATTATTCAGATATCTCTGATCTGCATCTGCGTGAATCCGCGTCAATACCTTGTCATCTGCGGTTGCAAAATTCTATTTTTTTGACCGCAGATACAGGCAGATAAACACAGATTAACGCAGATGAGTTAGATATATCGATCGCCCTTGATACTGTGTAACTATTCAACCCAACGCACCCGCACAAAATGAGCTTCGCGTCCCCAGAAGTCGTGACTTACAGTAATATCAACAACACTCAAATTAAACGGAATAGCAGTTGTAACGTACCGCTGAGCCAGAGAGCCCACATCAGGGGCTAACTGAGCCGCAGCAGCCGCCGCTGCACCCAAACCTAAAAGTTGCAGAATGGGCCCTCGCGGTAAGGCTAAATTGATGCCGACAGCAAGTCCTGCTGTCAGCAGCATTGCCACTGACAGATTCGTGCCACAGCGGGGATGTACAGCTAAATCCCACTCTCCGCTGGCAATCCGCTGCAAAGCCTCGCGCACTGCCTGCCGCAACTGTGCAATGTTAACGTGACCATAAAGATAAAACCCTTGGTCTGTGGACATCCCGCCCAATAACTCATTATCGGTTCTTGCTGTCGCCACGCCGCCAGATTGGCTGAGTACCCAAACCGTAGCGTGTTCCAAAGCATGAACTTGTCGCAAAGCCAATATTTCCTTCAAGCCGGGCACAAAATCGAGTTGTCGCAACAAATCAGCATCTTGAGTCCGCTGCGGGGCAAAGTCGAAGGGAAACTGGCCGGTACGGCCGGAAGCAGAAGCAGTAGTTGTCATATCAAAACGCCTCCATTAACTCAATTAAGTCGATATTTAACATTAGCAATTCGGTTGAGAAAAAGTAGGTCATAAATTATCAATAGTTTTGACTTTAAAACCTAGCAAGGGCAGGTTTTAAAGTCAAAAATTATTAGCCCTCAACCTGCCCTTACTAATAGATCGCACTTATTCCCGGTTTATCGTTCGAGCCGCTGGCCGTCGCGGAACACTCCCGGAAACCGTCGGCCACTGGTATCGATAATTATGCCTTTGCCGTGAGGTAATCCCTTACGGAACTCTCCCTGATAGCGGATACCGTTAGAAAACGCGCAGCTACCCCTAGCATCGAGGTCTTGATTAAAGAACTGTCCCGAACACCGGGTACCGTCAGCGCGGGTGAACACCCCCGTACCCAAAGGCTTGCCCCCTAAAAATTGACCGACAAAGCGATCGCCGTTAGCAAAAATGAATTGCCCCTGTCCAGTCGGCGTACCCACTTTCCAATCCAGAGAAAACGGCCCTATATAGCGATCGCCATTAGTAAAAATAGCTGTCCCGGAGCTGATTCTGCCATCTCGGAATATGCCCTCGACGCGGGCGTCGTCCTTAAATATAAATTGTCCTCGACCGTTTGGCTGGCCTTGACGGAACTGCCCCTCATAGCGATCGCCATTGGAATATACGTATACCCCCGCGCCACTCGGCAAACCGTTAACGAACTGTCCGATGTAGCTATCGCCACTGTCGTAATCGCACCTAACTCTACCTGTAGCGATAGCTGGGACGCAACGACCACTCGGAGCTCCTACCCCTACTTGCGCCATTGATGGCAAGGGATAAGTCGCGTAACTACCAATTCCCAACACTGATGTAACTAATAGAGCGATTCCACTGGTTTTAAAACGGGAAATCATTAACTAAGTCTCTCCTATACGCTTCTGGATATTATTTTGCTTCGTCATTTGTCTTTTGTCCGATTTCTGTTCAAAAGTGACCTGAAAACCTCAATTTATGCTTTACGAAACTCCGCGTTTGCCGTTGCGATATACCCCCGGAAAGCGCCTGCCGCTAGCATCGATCATAGTTCCGACACCGTGAGGCACTCCCTTTCGCAATTCTCCTTCATAGCGCGTACCGTTGGGGAAAGTGCAGGTGACACTAGCATCTAGTTCTTGATTAAAAAATCTGCCGGAACAGCGAGTGCCATCTTTGCGTACTAATACCCCTGGGCCAAAGGGCGAACCTGCAAAGAATTGTCCTTCATAGCGATCGCCATTGTCGTAAAAAAATTGACCCCGCCCTGCAGGTTGGCTGCTAATAACATCAGTCTGAACGTTTCTGACGACTGCGAACTCTCCCACGTAGCGCTCGCCGTTGGGGAAAATCACCGTCCCAGACCTCATCGTGCCGTCTTGGAACACGCCTATATAGCGGCCATCATCCTTAAAAATGAATGTCCCTCTACCATTTGGCACTCCATTGCGAAATTGTCCTTCGTAGCGATCGCCATTAGCGTACACGTACACTCCACTGCCGTCGGGCAGGCCGTTGACGAAATTTCCCTCGTAGTTATCGCCTCCCTCGTAATTGCATTTCACTCTCCCCGTAGGAGGGTTTCCTTGGCAGAAGGGAGAGCGTTTTTCTTCTTCGGGTTTTGCCTCTGGTGTTGGCTCTGGTGTTGGTTGAGCCATTGATGGCTGGGGATTCAAGAGATTAGTGGCGCTGCCGATACAAGAAGCAACTAATATCACCATCCCTAATTTTTGAATTGAACCGAGCATGGGAAATCTCCTTTGACTTCAATTAGTGATAGAGCTTTTACAAAAGCTAAGACTTGCTGAAAAGTCTTCTATTTTTTAATCCCTAATGTTTCTTCCCAGAAGCGACTAACTCACTCTATATTAATTTTACCTTCAGATTCGAGATCAGCCATAAACGCTAAGGGCAAAAATTAGAGTTTTTGCCCTTAGCATTTTTCATGCTTTAATGTCAATTTTCAGCGCCGCGTTGAGCTATTCGGATTTGGCCGACGGCTAATAACTGCATTGGCGGGTTGTTGGCGACTTGCGGGTTTTTCGCCAACACCTTTGGCTACCTCAACGCCGTTTTCCTCCAGAATCACGACTGGATCTGCTCCGGGCTTGATCTCCACCCGCTTCACCAACACTTGCCCGTTAGACAACCGCTGGCCGACTTTGACATATCGGCTGGTTGGTTCATTCGGTACTTTGACAATCACTTGCGTCTCGTTCCCGACTTTTACCACGCCACTGACTTCAGTGCCTGTAGCGAGGTCAGTAGAAGGCGGTGGCGGCGGTGGCGCAACTGTTGGTATCTGCGGAGGAGGTGGGGGATTGGGGTCTCTCCACTGGGGCGGACGCTTGTCTACTGGCAGTTCCGGCAGATCCGGGACTCCTATGGGTCTAGCTGCAATTGGCTGGGGCGGGCGCGGGGGTCCTGGACGGCGCGGATTCCTACCGGTAGTTGGTGGTGAAGTTGGGCGACCGCCCACTTGAGGCGTATTCAGTCCCGGAACTTGGCGCGGCGAGCCTATTTGCGATCCATCGCCTCCCGGCAGAGAAGGATCTCCGGGGCGACTGCCCACTTGAGGCGTATTGAGTCCCGGAACTTGGCGCGGCGAGCCAATTTGCGCGCCTTCGCCTCCTGGAAAACCTGGCTGTCCAGGGCGACTGCCCAATTGAGGCGCATTGAGTCCCGGAACTTGGCGCGGGGAGCCAACTTGCGCGCCTTCGCCTCCCGGCAGAGAAGGATCTCCGGGGTTCGCTGCTATTAACGGAGATCCCGCTGGGCGACGCCCTAGTGGCGGGGGGCTTAGCCCAGGCACTTCTGGCAACCGGGCTAATTCCCGACCCAGGGCCCTCTCGCCTGTAGGCTGACGATTTGTCCTGCTTTCTGATAGAACTGGCAGAAGAGGCGCTTTTGCTATTGTTCGAGCCTCATAGTCTTGATCGCGGAGGGCTGCATCAAGTCTATTCTTACCCTGTCGCCAAACTGCTTGCAGCAAATTTCCTCGCGTCACGCAGGAAAGTTCCCCTCTTCTTACTGTCGGCGGTCGATATACCTCAATTGCCTCGGCAATTTCGGGCACGATGGAGCATCGGAGAGCGTCAGGAGGTGATTGATCTCCGTAAATATCCCACAAGTTTGAGGCTATTACATATTCACCCAGGGCTTTTTCTATTCTTCGGAACAATGGCCGGTTAGTTAGTAGTAACTCTCGTCTGGTTACACCAAAACTTCTTGTTCCTGGTATTCCGTAAATAGTCTCGACCAATCTATTCACATCCGTACCGTACTCAGAGTTTTGTGTGGTGTCGTCTAGCAAAGCCTGAAGCGTCCTGAATTCACTGACAACGCTTCTTGCTGTCGGGCTGAGATTGATTTGGGGAGCGGCCGGGCCTCTGAGCTTAGTTCCTCCAATTTGGACTGGGCGGGATAGTTCTGGCAGTTTAGGTATCATGGCCACCTGTCGCTGTGGCAGTTTGGGCAACGGATTGGCTGTCATCGGCCCTGCTGGGACTCCGCCCGGGAGATCGCCAACTCCGGGAGGGTTTTGAACTGTGATCGGTGGCAGCGGCCCAAAGGGGTCTAACCCAGAAGGATTCGCTGTCAAAGGGCCTTGGGGCACCGGCTGAAGCGGAAGCGTTGGATTCCTGTCCTTTTTGTCGCCGATGCCTGTTTGAGCCTGTCTCGCTCGTTCGTCTGGGTTGGTCGATCGAATTAACCCTGGAGGCTGGGCGGCTACTATTGGAGACTGGAATGTCTGAGTTCCTGGGGTGGGGCTGGCAGAGGCGGTGGGGGATGGAGAGGCTGCACTGGGGCTGGGGCTGGGGCTGGCTGTGTTGCTGCCCTCGCCACCACCGCATCCTCCGATCGAGAAAGCTAGTAGTCCTATAGTTGCAAAATATAAAAGTTTGTGCATTGCCGATCGTCCCCAAATGCTTAATTTCAAGATATCCAACAAGGCTCTGCAATTACAGCCTGTTGCCGTTTATCAGTTTATCTGTGTTCGATGTTATGCGATCGCTTGAAAATTGCCAAGTTTTCCTGATGATCGGATCGGGTTCTTCGGGCGCTGGGTTTTCGGGAGCGGGTTAGGATATCAGTGGCGGTCGTTGTTCGACATCATTGAATTAATTAAGGTATTTAAGATAATGGCAAAAGTGATTCTCAAGCGGATTTGGCGATCGGGCTTTGTTTTTGCAACCGTTTTGGTGGGTGTGGGATCGGTGGGAGGCGGCGAGGTGCATTCTGATTCACATCAGCCAGAAACCCAGGTGATCACATTGGTTCCCGATGTGAGTTCCCAGCAGCACGCGCGGCGGAGCTATCCCGTTCCCCGCAGGGGTTCCCGAAGGGTAGGGAATCGCACTATAACGGGATCGGGATTCACAACTGGCAAATTGTACTCTCAGTTTTGGAACCCGTCAAATGGTGGTGCTAAACCGCCTGCAAATCAACGGGCTAAGCCACCGGGCAATCCACAGGTATTTCAAGCTAAAATCAAGCGTCGCGCAGGCGGGACGCCGGTGATTGATGTGGTATTTAACGGCAACAAGACTTTTGAAATGATTGTCGATACCGGGGCGAGCGGCACTTTGATTTCTCAGCGGATGGCTACTGCACTGGGAGTGAGGCCGGTGCGTACTATCAGAGCGGGGATCGCTGACGGTAGCGTTGTCGAGTTCCCGATCGGCGTAGTGCGATCGATTCGGGTTGGGGGTGCTGCGATCCAAAATGTCGAAGTGGCGATCGCCAAACAAATGCCTATAGGTCTGCTCGGTCACGATTTCTTTGGCAATTACGATGTCACAATTAAAAAAGATGTTGTAGAATTTTATGTCCGCTGAGAGTGAGCGGATTCGGAAACCGATTTTTGCTCAGCAGGTTTAAAGTTATTCCCAGCCCAGTCAAAGCTGTTTAATCTATTCCTTAAGGTAGTAGTCAAAGTTTGCCATCTGTGGTAATCTTCTTAGTGTTTCAATAGCAACCTACCGTTGAACAATTCGTGAAAATGCGGCGGCAAAAGCAGGGTCGCTGTTGGTGAGATAGGTAACAGCCTCCGACTGTGCATTTACAGTACAGGGCAAGGCAATCAATTAAACAATTCCCAAAGCAGGTCGAAATTAGTTCCCAAAATGCTGTGGCTGAGGGAGTTTTGGTTGGCATTGTTCAGCCGGAGCTTAGAAAATATGTAAACTGATTAGCGGCAGATGTTCCGCAAAATCGGAAATCATGACGATCGAGAAATTAATTATTGTAAATAAGGTATTCACATGGCACAAGCGTCTGTATCTCCTGTAGTGCTGATTATTCTAGACGGCTGGGGTTATCGTGAAGAAAAAGACGGAAATGCGATCGCCGCTGCGAAAACACCCGTGATGGACAGTCTCTGGGCCGCTTATCCCAGAACTCTGATTAAAACATCGGGTCGGGCGGTAGGGCTGCCAGACGGGCAAATGGGCAATTCAGAGGTTGGTCACTTGAATCTGGGCGCGGGGCGCGTGGTTCCTCAAGAGTTGGTGCGGATCTCGGATGCAGTGGAAGATGGTTCTTTGCTTAACAATCAAGCGCTGGTTAGGCTTTGCGAGAAAGTCCGCGCCACGGGCGGCAAGTTGCACCTGACTGGTCTTTGTTCTGAAGGTGGGGTTCATTCCCATCTCAGTCATATTAAGGGTTTGCTGCAGTTAGCAAAGGCACAGGGAATTTCTGATGTTTGCATTCACGCGATTACAGACGGCCGTGATACTACTCCGAAAGAAGGTGTAGAAGCTTTAGGCAAGATTGAAAGTTATATCGCAGAGGTAGGGGTCGGTCGGATTGCGACCATTAGCGGCCGCTACTACGCGATGGACAGGGACAAGCGCTGGGATCGGGTGCAGCGCGCTTACGAGGTGATGACGACTGAGAGTGCGCCTGACGGTCGATCGGCTGTTGATGTGTTGCAGGCCTCTTATGCTGAAGGAGTGACCGACGAGTTTGCTGTTCCGACTCGGATTGCTCCGGGGGCGGTGGCATCCGGCGATGGGCTAATTTTCTTCAATTTTCGCCCGGACAGGGCTAGAGAATTGACTCAGGCTTTTGTATCTCCAGATTTTAAGGGGTTTGAACGGCAGTTAATTGATCCCCTGGCGTTTGCGACTTTTACTCAGTACGACCCGAAACTCTCGGTAATGGTGGCTTTTGAACCGCAGAATTTGAACAATATTCTGGGCGAGGTGATTTCTAAACACGGTTTGCAGCAGTTGCGGACGGCGGAAACTGAAAAGTACGCTCATGTGACTTATTTTTTTAATGGGGGTCTGGAAGAGCCTTTTATCGGGGAACACCGGGAGTTGGTGCAGAGCCCGATGGTGGGGACTTACGATGAGGCACCCCAGATGTCGGCGGAGTTGGTGACGGATGGGGTGGTGACGGCTTTGGAAAAAGGCATCTATTCGTTTGTGGTGATTAACTACGCTAACCCGGATATGGTTGGTCATACGGGGATGATGGATGCGACGATAATTGCGATCGAAACTGTGGATAAATGTTTGGGGCGGCTGTTGAGCGCCATTAGTAAAGCTGGGGGAACGGCAATTATTATTGCTGACCACGGAAATGCTGAGCAGATGTTTGACGAGGACGGGAATCCCTGGACGGCTCACACTACTAACCCCGTGCCGTTTATTCTGGTAGAAGGTGAAGGTCGGAAGATTCCGGGTCACGGAACGGATGTTCCTCTGAGGGCGGATGGTTGTTTGGCGGATATTGCGCCGACTATTCTGGAGTTGTTGAGGTTGCCTCAGCCCCCGGAGATGACGGGACGTTCTATGATTCGATCGGCTGAGTTTGAAGTTCGCGCCAATCGCACTCCGGTGCGAGTCCGATTGTAGAAAGTCTGGGTCAAATCTCGCTAAAGGTAGGGACACGGCGCCGTGTCCATAGGTGTCAAATTAAGGTATAACCCATAGTCCGACAGGGGTTGAAACCCCTGCCTCATAGCTAAAGTCCTCTCAAGAGGACTGAGAAGAACAATTTTTAAACTCATGAGTCCTCTTCAGAGGACTTGGGCTTTGAGACAGGGAATTCATTCCCTGGCGGACTGGCGGACTAACAGCTTAATTCGACAACAATTGGTACGATGCTGTGCCCCTAACCGAGTTTGCGGGCGATCGACCAAATTTGATATCATAATAAATTACCGATTACTAATTACCAATTCCCCCCGATTATGAATATTGTTGCTGTGTTACAAGTTATCTGGTCTTTGTCTGCTTTAGGACTTGTGATTTTTGTGTTGCTGCACAGTCCTAAAGGCGATGGTATTGGAGGGATTGGCGGACAAGCTCAATTGTTTACCAGCGCCAAGAGTGCAGAAACAAGTCTGAACCGGATTACTTGGGGTCTGTCTATTGTTTTTATGGGTTTGACTGTGATTTTGAGTGCTGGTTGGTTGACGCCTAAGTTATAAGATTCGGATTTTTAACCACATGAGTTCACGGGCGAGACGCCCGTGCCACATGAGTTCACGGGCGGGACGCCCGTGCCACATTAACATGAGCTCACGGGCGGGACGCCCGTGCCACATGAGTTCACGGGCGAGACGCCCGTGCCACCTAAATAAATATTGTGGGGAGTAGGGGTTGGGCTTCTAGCCCGCTCTAAAGATGAAATTTAAGTGCGGTTGCAAAAATGCGGTTGGGGAAAGTTACAGTAAAACCTCGATTGCTGGCTGTCTTGGGATTGGGTTTATGTTGTTTTAGCCTGATAATTTTTAGTCAGGTTAATACTCCGGCGGCGACTCTTTCTTCTCTCCCGAATAGTTTGCCGAATCCACAGGTTCATCCTTTGCCACCAACGCTAGCAAATTGGCAAGATTCCACGGATAGCGGGGATTATTTTGACCAGGTTAAGCCACCGAATTTCGGTCATTTGTTGTGGTCTAAGTTTCCGATTCAGGTTTATGTTGAGCGTCCAGTTGATGCTAATAAGTCTGAAGAATGGGTGGCGGCTGTGTTGGATGTGGTGCGGGAATGGGGGGTTTATTTGCCTTTGGAAGTGGTGGATAGTTCGGAGATGGCTGATATTAGGATTTTACGTCGGGCTCCGCCTTTGCGTCAAGGGGTTTTGCGATCGCGTTCTGGAGAGGCTACCTATGAATTATATGCCCGTCGCGATGGCGATAAAACTGTGTTATCTCATCGGTTTTCGGTTTATTTGAATCCGACTCAAGTGGGTAAGTATATTCCGGCGACGGCGCGGCACGAGTTGGGTCACGCTTTGGGAATTTGGGGCCACAGTTTGATGGAAACTGATGTGCTTTATTTTTCTCATGTGAGAAATCCTCCGCCTATTTCGGCTAGGGATGTCAATACTTTGAAGCGCGTTTATGAACAGCCGACTCGGTTGGGGTGGTAATATTAGTTTTGATATGTAAAATCGTGTCAGTAAAAAGATGAAAGATGAAGCTTTTGGCATTGTGCCAGTTTTTGCGACTGAAACTGATATTTTGTTTTTATTGATTCAACATCAAGCGGGACATTGGGCGTTTCCTAAAGGTCACGCGAATCAGGGAGAATCGGCGCTAGAAACGGCGAAGCGGGAGTTTGAGGAGGAAACTGGCATCCGCGATTGTGAAGTGCTTGAGGAGCCTAGTTTTGTGGAACGTTATTCCTTTGTTAAGGAAGGGAAGCCTAGTTCTGTGCAACATTATTCCTCTGCGAAGGAAGGAGAATCAATCGAAAAGACTGTTACTTACTTTTTGGCTTTTGTAAATTCAATGGAAGTTCAGTTGCAAGTAGAGGAAGTTAAAAATTCGGCTTGGAGTTCATTTGAGGATGCAGTTAAGCTGATTACTTTTGATGGGAATCGGCAAGTTTTAAGGGAAGTAAAAGCCTTTTTGGACGCGAGGAAAGAGTGTTAACGAGTGTTGGATACACACACTTGTTTATGTAGGATGTGCATTGTTCACTTTACGCTATAAGTAGCCTGTTAAAGCACTTTTTGGGTTCGCGAGTGTTAATATCTAGTCCGGTTATACGATCGCAATTAAGTTTGTAGTAAGGACTTTAGTGCTTAGTGACTGCAAGCTTTAAGAGAGAGCTCGATTCCTTACTACAAACAAATTATTTGGTTAGATACCCAACTTCTTCAATAAGTCGGGTATCTAGGTATTCGGTGTGATTATTTGTTGATTTTCTGCGCTTCTGCGTGGTGTTGCAAGCGAGAGAAAACGTTGTAGGCGTCGGGGCCGGGATTGTCATGTTCGACTGCGCCGTCGATGGGGCCGTCGATGGCTTTCCAAGCAGGAATTCCGCCTTGTAGTTCGGCTACTTTTCTAAAGCCTGCTGCGCGGAGAAGATTGGCAGCTTCGGCGGTTTGTTGGTCGTTTTCGCCGTAGATGTAGATGTCGCGGATGGGTTCTAAACTGGATTGCGCGCGATCGACTAATTCGTCCATTGGCATCGGTACGGCGCCGGTAATGTGGCTTTTGGTGAAGCTTTCAAAGTCACGGGCGTCGATGATTGTGAGTCCGGGTTCGCCCCAATCTAAACGGGCTTTGAGGTCGTGGCTAGATGCTTGAGCTTTTAAACCGGGAGGGGTGGGAGTAAAGTCGGGAAGTTTGTCTTTGATGTTGGAAATTTGGTCGGGAATAGTTTTCATGGGTAAAATTTTGTTCAATGTTTTGATTGCCATTGCAATGTAACAAGATGTTTAACTGGAATTCGTCTTTCTAAAGGCAGAATCGAGCATTGAACTAAAGTCGCAGTTACGTTGGTTTCCGGGTTATTAGCTGCGGTTGGGATCGCTACATTTGTTGAGGTTGCTAGAGCCTAGCGGGCTGTGCTTAAAATTGTTTCGATCGCATTTGGTGCAGAGAATTTGAACTGCGATCGCTTGTTTGATTCGCTATTTTATCAAACAATCACATTTTAGTCAATGCCTATTATTTTTAAATGAAATTTGCATAAGTTGTGCGTACCCTCGCGCGGATTTTTGGGGAAAAGTTTAAATGTTTCTCAGCAAGGTTTCTGGTAAAATTTAAAAGTAAAAACAAGTATTTAAAGGTATGGATATGTCTGAGAAAAGTGAAATTGCGGTGCCTATAACTTTGACACCGGAAGAGCAAGCGGTGTGGGATGCGAAGGCCAAAGTTCGGGTACTGCTGAATTTGTGGGATTTGAGCGGCGGGAAGATGAAGGTGAAAAAGGGGGATTTGACTAAGCGGATTGTGCGGACTAATGAGACGAGTCAGAGATATGTGGAAGTGCTCGGCGAGTTGCAGGCGACTGGGGCGATCGAGTATTCGCTGGTAAATCGGGTGACGCTGGTGGAATTGACGGCGAAGGGGAAAGAAGTTTTAGCGCAGGGGCTCAAAAGTAAGGATTCTTTGTTTGAGTTTGATGGTTCTCAAATTGGTACTCGGCTGGGAAATTCTTTGTTGAAGTGGATTCGGCATCAGGATGGTGCGGCAAGTGTTGCAGTTGAAAAGGGGAAGGCGGATGTCGGGACGATCGCATCCTATGACGATTTTAAGGCTGTGGCGCTCGATGTGTATGACAGCTTGAACCGGGATTATAACTTAGACGATTTAGTGCCGATTTATCGGATGCGTCGGGCGATCGGCGAAAGGGTAGGGCGATCGGAGTTCAATGAATGGCTGTTGGAAATGCAGGCTAATGACATTTTTCAGCTAATGTCCGGAGAAATACCAGACATTACCCCAGACAAACGCGAGGACTCAATCACCATCTCTGGCGTTGGATTTCGTAACTACGCCAAGCGCTTGAACGCCTAAAATTGCCCTGAATCTTTTTGTAGTTCGTTACCTCACAGCCAATCATTATGGACAATTCAGCCGCATCCCCCATAGAAGTTCTCAACGCTGCTATCCAAAGTCACAACCCATTTAGCAAAACTAGGATTGTCACAGAACAGGATGTCTGGGGAAAAGGATTCCCCGATGTTCCCACTCTCAACAAACACGCTTCTGATGCAGTTTTTCAGGCCGTTGAGCAGGTGCGAACAAGTCAATCGAGTCAAGAAAAAGTGACTTCACTTGCTATAACTGCTCAGCCTGGAGTTGGTAAAAGTCATATTCTCAGTCGGCTACGGCATCGACTTGAACGCGATGGTGGCGCTTCATTTGTTTATGCAAGCGTCAATAATTACACCGACTTAAACCTGATTAAGTACCAATTTCAGCAAACCTTAGCAAATAGTTTGAGTTACACAGCCAATCAAGGGGTGATGCAGTGGCAAGAAGTAGCATCAGCAATGGCAAACGAAGGCTTGAAAGCTATAAATGCTGATGCTCCCAGCCTTTCACCCGCCAATCTTCTCGACCGATTTGACAAAGTATGTGCTAGTTGGGCAGCTAAAAATAAGAGTTTTATGAACACTCTGAGTCAAAAAGTTTGCCAAACAAAGCCTAATGCCGATCCTTATATTGTTCGGGCTGTTTTGTGGACTCTTTCAAAGATTCAGTCAGCTTTTGCAATCAGATGGTTGTCAGGTGAGGAGCTAGATAAGTCTAAAGCTGACGAACTGGGATTGCCAGCTAATTATGGTAAAACAAATCAAGATAGAGAAGCTGAAGCTCTTAATACTGTTCAGCAAATATTGAATTTGGTGAGTTACTACAACCCAGTCATCATTTGTTTTGATGAAATAGATGTTAAAAATAACTCTACCGATGATGGTTTGCCAACAGAAATGGTAATTGCTGATTTAGTTAAACGCCTCCACGATACTCTCCATCAATCGGAACTCGGTCAAGGAGTTGTCATTCTGACAGTAATGTTGCCCGATACTTGGACACAGAAAATTAAGCCGATGTCTGGCGGTACACCAGCTCGACTATCAACACATACAAAAGGAAAGCCCATAGAATTAAACTTTATTGATAGCAATTCAATGATTGAGATAGTAACTCTCTGGCTGAAAGATTTTTATGAATTCAGGCAGTTAAAGCCTCACGATCGGCTATATCCTTTTGAAGAAAATCAACTCAAAGAATATGGCAAAAAGAAATCAACGGTACGGGAAGCTTTGACATGGTGTGAAGAGAACTTTAAAGTTTATCGACCTGCTCTTCCAGAAGATCCTCTTGAGCGATTTGAACTTGCTTTCAGAGAACTTGAATCAGGTCTCGTAGACTATATGGAGAATAATTCCATAATTGCTAAAGCTCTTTGCTTTGGTTTTGAAACGTTGAAAGGTCAGACAATCGAAGGAGTGTTGATTGAAGAGGTTACTACTGAAATCAAGCCAAAAGCAAAAAATAATGATTGTATTAACTTCAAAGTTATTGGCACAGAAAATGGAAAAATTGTCAAAATTGGCATTGCAGTAATCCAGTCTTCTCAAAATGAATTAGTTGCTGGATTGAGGCGCTTAATAGATTACGAAAGATTTGACTTAACTCGCGGTTGTTTAGTCCGTTCTCAAGCCAAAATCGAAACAATAAAGAAGACGGCTCAAGCATACAAGTTACTTGAACAACTTGTATCACCTCAAGAAAGAGGTGGTGAAATCGCAGATTTGATAGAAGAGCAAATAAGACCCCTTATTGCTGTTTATTCTGTCTGTAGAAAGTGCCGAAACTACAATTTAAATGAGGAGCAAGTTTTGGATTTCATATCTCAGAAACAGCTAACTTTTGACAATCCTTTACTGCGAGAGATTTTGAGCGATCCATCCGGTCAAATGCCTGTTGTTGACGATGAAGATGAACGTCAACTTTTAGAAGACATTTTTAACCCGCCGACTATTGACAATACACATGAATCGGATGACTTGAGTGATTTATTTAGTGAATTATGAGCGCATCTGTTTTGATTTACAATGCCCTGCGTCTACCTGCTGCTGATGTTGAAGCGTTAATTATAGGGCGATTAATTGTGGCTGTGCCCCGGAAATTTATTAATCCTGGGCAGAAGTTTGCTTTGTACCCTGCCAATATTTGGATTAACTTGCTACCCCACGAGCAACATTATAGCTCAAGTTTTTTGCCTGTCGCTCAAAACGCAAACGCACTTGCTCAGTTAAATTCTGAGAAAGTTTTGATTAAAGCTTGGGCTAGGTGCGAACTGTGTCAAATGCTAAACGATCCAGAATCATTAGAGGCTTTGTCGCGGTTAACAGTCTGGACAACAGAGGCATTACAGCAAACTCTCCTAGAAAAACCTTATATTTTTGTAGCTTACCTGCGAGTTTATTTACTGCCTCAGCCACTGGAAATGCCAGTGCATCCCAGCGGCAATTTTGTACCTTTGCCAAAATCCCTAAATGTTACTGATTCAACGCCTGTGTTGAGCGAGTCTATCTTTGCCAAACGCCGTCAAAAGCTGGAAAAACTAGAGCCGCCAGAACATCCAGAATTGGAAGAGTTGCAAAGTGCATTAGTGTATTTATCCACCACCAACCCAAAAGCCAAACAACTAGACGCAGAAATCAAAATGTTTCTAGGTTGGTCGGAAAAACTACCCACAACACAACCAGACCCGGATTTAGGTTGGATTAAAACAATTGCACAAATTGGCAATTCTAGCGATGGTAATACATTTGAAAAGTTAGTCCGCAAAAGTTTTATCAAGCTAGGATTTGCCAATTCTAACAATAAACCAGAAGCTAGCCTCGATCCCGAATCAACAGGCGGTGCTGGCGGATTAGATTTCTACTGTGAAACTCCCTATCAGGTAGTGGGAGAATGCAAAGCCACCAAAAGTGAAACCGTAGCTGATGGAACGCCAGCGCAACTTATCAAGTTAGGACATAAGCATCTCCAGGAACAATACGACTGCTGTATTAAGATAATTATGGCTGCTGGTCAGCTAAATAGACACGCTAAACAAACTGCTATCGGAAACCGCATGAACGTAATTCGCCCTGAAACATTGCAAAAGCTGGTTGAACTGAAAGCTAAGCAACCAGGTTCGATCGATTTATTGCAGTTAAAACCGTATTTAGAACAACAGCCGTTTGGTGAGGAAGCCGATGCTAAGGTTAATCGCTATATTGACGAGGTGCAGGAAAAGCTTAAAGTGCGATCGCACATAGTTCAGCTAGTCAAAGACTTTTTGGAAAGAACAAAATCAACAAGTGTTGAATTTAATCAGCTTCACGGTGCTTATGCCTTTTCCATGTCGCCCCAACCTTTAAAATATGAAGAAATGCACCAAATTTTAATAGAACTTTCCTCACCTTTGACGGGTTTCTTAGGGCGAATTAAAGGCGAAGATTTAGGGCGCGATCGCTTTTATTTCCTGCGCGACTTGCCGCTAGATGATTGAGATACGTCAAGGGCGATTCCCTGCGGGATAACTTCGCTTCACGTACTTCATCCAATTTCCTACACAGCATCAGGATCTACGCCCAACTCCCGCAACCTCGCCGCCAACCTTTCAGCTTTCTGCAATTGAGCTTGTTCTGCCTTAATTAACCCTTCCACCAATGGCGGATCTAAAATTTCATTGACTGATAATCTCAGATTGGGAAATACTACAGATTCCATTTCCTCACCAGGCAAGAAATCTGTATACGTGTAACCATCTTCACCTTCAATCAATGCAAAAAGCCGGATTTTTTGCTTGCCCGTTTTAGGGTCAACAATGCAATATTCTGGCACATTCGCTAATTCGTACTCTCCGCGTTTAATCACGTAATCTTCGCGGCGATTTTCGCTGACTACTTCTACCACTAACAGCGGCTTTTCATCAAATTCGAGGATACCTGCACCTGGTCGAGCAGCAGCTTGTTCCAAAAGACTTTGAGTGCAGACAACTACATCGGGAATCCGAGATTTATCTTCATCTGTTCTCACTCCCAGACCCGTTTTTACTACTAAGTCGAGATTGTGTTCAGCTAGGTAACGCTGCAACTGGTAAACTAAATATTCGCAAATTTTGATGTGTAAAACTGTTGCTGTTGGCATCGGGATTAATTTGCCTTTGTACAGTTCATATTTTACATCAGATTCTCCTTGATAAAATCGGTATTCTTCAAAAGTTAATGTCGGCGAAGTATCGAGCTGTTTTTCTTCGACTGCTGGCACAACAGATTGAGACATATATTTTTTCCTATCTCTATAGTTTGCTATTATACTAAATTTTGATTTTAACACCCAAGGCATTGAGTACGAAAAGATCGATCGCCCTTATTGACAATCAAGCAATTTGAGCCGGTTAAATATTTAGTTCAGTTCACCATTTGGGCGATCGCCTCAACAAGGCTGTAGCTGCCTCACTGTCGAGAGGTTTAGAGAAAAAGTATCCCTGACCGTACTCGCAGCCGATCGCCCGCAGTTGAGCCAATTGGACAGCGGTTTCGACACCTTCTGCCACTACCTCCATCCCCAAACTGCGGGCCAGCATGACGATCGCCCGCACGATTTCCAAATTTTCGCCCGTTTCCCCGATGCGACTGACAAAAGAGCGATCGACCTTCAAAATATTAATCGGGAACCTGTGCAAATAACTCAGAGACGAATAACCAGTGCCAAAATCATCAATGCACAAATCAATCCCCAAATCTCTCAACTGCGAAAGCATCGCCGCCGCCGCTTCCCCATCTTCCATCACCACAGTCTCAGTAATCTCCAACTTCAAACAGCGAGCATCAACACCCGTTTCCTGCAAAACTTGCTTAATTTGCTCGATGGATTCCGGTTCCGCAAACTGCCTCCCGGAAAGATTTACTGCTACAGTCAGCCGCGAATTTCCCACAGGTAAATTCAAACTCTGCCACTGAATAATTTGGCGACAGCTTTCGTTCAAAACCCACAAACCCAAAGGCATAATTAACCCAGTTTCCTCCGCCATCGCAATAAATTCCATCGGGGAAACTAAACCCCGTTCCGGGTGCAGCCAGCGCACCAGCGCCTCAAATCCGATAACTGAACCGGTTTTCAAACAAACGATCGGCTGATAATAAACAGTAAAAGGACATTCCAATTTATAAGGAGCCAATGGCGATTTCGGACGCTCCAACTTCCGATCTATTTCGCTGCTCGGTGAGTTTTCCTCCAGCGCCACACATCCGAAATCCAATATCGAATATTTCAAATTTAGTTCTTCAACCGACTCCCGCAAATCGTGTTCCAAGTGCATCAAAGCCACAGCCCGAGTGTGCATCGCACTGGTAAAAACTTCGTAGCGAGCTTTACCGAGAGCTTTCGCTCGGTACATTGCAATATCAGCATCGCGCAAAATATCTCCCGGCCACTGATATTTGTCGGTACTCAAAGCAATGCCGATGCTAGCAGTAATTAAAACTTTATTACCTTCCAAATAAAGCGGTCGTTCGATCGTTTTGAGAATTGCCTTTGCTTGGGCGATCGCCTCATCAACACCGTGAATTTCTTCCAACAAAATCACAAACTCATCTCCCCCCAGACGAGCCACCGTATCGCCTGGCCGCAAACAAGTCAAGAGACGGCGAGCCACAGCCACCAACAGCCGATCGCCCGTGCGGTGTCCCTGACTGTCATTAATCACCTTAAACCTGTCCAAATCCAGAAACAGCACCGCAAACTGCTCGCTCGGATGCCGTTGCGCGCGGGCAAAAGCTTGCCCCAACCTGTCAGTCAACAAAGCACGGTTCGGCAACTCTGTCAGCGCGTCGTGTAAAGCATCGTGCAACAATTGGTCTTCAGCCGCCTTGCGCTCAGTCACATCGTGACAGTTGACCACAATTCCCCGCACCGAAGGTTCGTTGAGCAAATTCGTCGCCACCGCTTCCAACACGCACCAGGAACCCTCCTTGTGTTGCACTCGGTATTCCGCCATTCCCAGGCTAACTCTCGGCATTTGCATGACACCTTTGAAGACTTGATCCACTATCAGCAATTCGTCAGGGTGAATCAAGTCAAATATAGATCTGCCGAGCACTTCCGCCGTCGGGTAGCCCAAAATCCGCTCTAGGGAAGGAGATACATAGCGGCAAAAGCCTTTATCGTCGAGAATTACAATAATGTCTCTAGCATTTTCAATCAACGATCGAAAGCGCTTCTCGCTTTGCCGCAGCTCTTGTTCCGTGCGCTTTTGATCGGTAATATCGGTATTCATGTAAATCTGACCGACAATTTTCCCTGTGGGGTCTTTAATAGCATCGGCCCGCAGCAACACTTGCAAAGTTTCACCGCTTTTAGTGCGGTTGGTAATTTCACCAAACCAAGAATAACCTTGGGCGATCGTGTCGAGTACCTCCCTAGCGACTGCGGGGTCAGTAAAAACTGCCGATATACCTCCGGCTAGTTTAAATTCCTCTGCCGTGTCCCACTCAAATAGCTGAGAAAACGCTTGATTTTGATAGATGTGAGTGCCGTTCGCATCGCTGATGCCGATCGCGTCACTCGAACTTTCCACCGCCTTGCGAGTCAGCACCAGAGCTTCTTCTGCCCGCTTGCGCTCGGTAATGTCAATTCCTACCAGACAAGCAGCTTTGCCCTCATCGTACTTTTGAGCCACAATTAAATAGTATCCCTCCGACTCTCCCCCGTCGGTTTGTACCTTAACGTTGAGTTCTTTAACCGCTTCCGTAGCGTCATCGGCAAAAAACTCCACCACAAAAGAGTTAAAATCCGAGCTAGCGCCCAGAAAACCAATATCTTGACCAACAAAAGCCGACGGCCGCAAACCATGCAGTTTGGCTAAGTGCTGGTTAACCCCCAAATAGCGCAAATCCGAGCTAATCCAAGATACTGTGCCCGGAACTGCTTCCAAAATCGTTTGCAGTTGGTCGTTAGCTTGCTGCAATGCTTGCTGCACTTCACATATTGGTTCCGACAAGTCAGACTGAACTCCTACAAAGTGAGTCAAATTAGCGCTGTCGTCTCGCACGGGAGATAGCGACAATTTGCTCCAAAAAGCAGTGCCGTCTTTGCGGTAATTTTTGATTGTTGTCTGGATTTCTAGACCTTGGCGCAAGGCGTCGCGGATCTTAGCTACTGTAGTTCGATCGGTATCCGGACCTTGCAAAAATCGGCAATTACGCCCCAAGATTTCACTGGCACAGTAACCCGTCATCCGTTCAAAGGCCGGATTGCAATAAATTATGGGACAATCGGGTGCCTTGGCGTCAGCAATGACAATGCCGCAGCTAGTAGCTGCCAAGGCTCGATCGCGTAGCCACAGGGCTTCTGACGCACTATGGCGATCGCCTGCACCCCCCACTTCACCTAAATTAGAAATTGACTGGTTCTCCCGATCTCCCATCAGCCGAACTTTCAAGCAAACCTTTACAATTTCCGAGTTGTTTCTTACTGTAACGTTTTTCAGGACTCGCGCAACGTAAATTGTATCTCCGCATTTAAGTCAGCGGGATTTCACATTAGTGGTTAGTTGTATTGCCTACCCTTGCTGTTGGGCATTTAAAAAAGAACATCTTCACATCCGCAGTGAAAACCCTCTATTCTTCCCCCCCTCAGACTCTCTCCCCCTCTCCCCTTCTCCCCGCGCCCTAGCAATCATGATCCGCAGCAGCTTATTTAGCAGGAGTTGCAGCTTGAGAAGTCGGCGGCGCAATATTAATTAAGGGCAAAGTTCCGCTTCCTCCCATTACTGTCGGAAACTGGCCGTTCCATTTTTCAATTGCTTGCTGCTGCAAAATTTCGGCTGTTAATGTTTGCCGCTGCAAGCGTTGAGCTTCAGCTTTACCTTTAGCGCGGTTAATTTCAGCTTGAGCATCTTGGGTTGCTTTTTGAACTGTAAATTCTGCTTGTTTAGCTTCTTGTTCTGCTATTTGTTTGGATTCGATGGCTTTGCTAAATTCTGGAGAAAAGCCAAAATTTATTAAAGAAACATCTCTGACAATGACGCCGTAAGGTTCCAAGCGCTTTTTAAGGCTGTTGTCGATTTCTGTTTTGAGTTCGGTGCGCTTAGTGATAATTTCTTCTGCGGTTTTTTTAGAAGTTGCTGCTTTGAGAACTTCCGAAATAGCCGGACTCAGAATGCTGGTAACAATTTGTTCTTCGTCTCCCACTTGTTGGAAAACTTGATTAACTTTGGCGGGGTCAACATTCCAGTTAACTGCTAAATCCGTAGTAATGCTTTGCAAATCTTTGGATGCTGCATCTGCTTTTAAATCTGTTTTTTGTACCCGCACGCTGAGAGTTTTTACAGAGGTGAAAATCGGGAAGATCGGGTGAATGCCTTCATCTAAAATCGCGTCTTGAACTTTCCCGAAGCGCATCATAACGCCCCGTTCCCCTGGGCCGACGAGGGCAAAAGGTCTTAAAATTAAGGCGGCGATGATGAAGACGATGCCACCGACGATGTAGAGAGCTAGGTTGTACTGAACTCTTTGCATGGTTTTCATAGGTTACTTCAGCTATGTTGTGTTATTTGATGTGAGTTTTCTCTTCGATATTATCTAAGATTATAACTTCATGTTAAGGGTGCAACAACTCATAAATTCATTGATTTTTTTTCATAAAAGTCATATAGTGGCGAGGGTGTGGGAACCTCTTAGCTCGATGAGCGGGGATGAACAATGGCACTTGTAGCTGGGTGAGATTATTGATGAATAAATGTTTCAATTATCTTGACAAACAGGAGTTTATTAGATAAAGCAGAAGTAAATAAAGAACTCGATCGCTCTTTGACCAGCGATAAAATGGCGAGCCGAAAGAGAAAGCTTTCTAGAAAGCTAAAAAATCAGCATTAAATAGGTATTTTTTGTAAATTTTGAGTAGAAAATTGGAGAAGTGTGCCGATAAAACCTTTGGGGGTTGGTTCCAGCACAAGCGAAAGATAGAATTTCCATCTGCGACGTACAGACTCTATTTGTAGAATTGGCATCGGCCCGCCTTGCTCAACCCTCCTGAGTAGAAAAAAGACTGCTTGGGCAAGTTGGGAATTTATAGCTACAAACGATAAAAATCCGAGTTTAAAAATGCCCGAAAATAAGTTAAGCTTAGATGAGAACGGTTGAAGAAAAATCAAAATGTTGCAGCGACACCCTTGGCCGCAGACAATTGAAGAGGCGATCGCCATTCAAGAACAGCTTCGGTCAGAGGTAATTACCGCAAATCAACTGGAGACAGTTCGCTACGTCGCAGGCGTAGATGTCGGCTACGACAGTGCAAACGATGTATCGCGGGCCGCTGTAACAGTTCTGAGCTTTCCCGACTTGCAATTGCAGCAGCAAGCTGTGGTTCGCAGTGCTACAACTTTTCCTTATATTCCGGGTTTCCTGTCTTTTCGAGAAGTGCCGGCAGTTCTCGAAGCTTTGGAAAATATCAGTTTGAGGCCAGACTTGATATTGTGCGACGGTCAAGGACTAGCCCATCCCCGCCGATTCGGTCTGGCGTGCCATTTGGGGGTTTTGACAGGGATTCCCACGATCGGAGTTGCCAAAAATCGATTTATGGGAGAACATTCCGAAGTCGGACTCGACCGGGGCAGTTGGCAACCCTTGCTGCTAGAGGGATCAACGGTAGGCGCAGCGCTAAGGACGCAAACAGGGGTAAAGCCGATGTATGTTTCGATAGGTCATAAGGTAAACTTGATAAGTGCGATCGAGTACGTCCTGCGCTGCGCCCCAAAATATCGCTTGCCAGAAACCACTCGATCGGCAGACCAACTAACATGGGGATAACTGGCAAGCGCGGAATGCCAAAAAAAAAGTAAAAAGACCAAAAAAGCATCCGTCTTTGGACTTTTAATTTTTGAGGTGGCGCCGCCCGAGTCGAAAAATCCTCTGAGTCTACTGCCAATCAGCTTTCGGTTCCATCCTTCCAGCGAACTAAAGAATGACTATACCTGAGAAAGAGGTATAAAAGTTGGGGGGTTTATAGAATGATTGAAAGACAGTAACCAGCTTAAAAAATTGGCGGCTCTAACTATAGTGCCCGGGCGTGAACTATTTTTAGTTCACATTTGTAAATCATGAAAGAGTCATCCTGCGAGTTAAACCAAAAGCTTAGATTCGTCTGATGAGGTTTCATAATTTACCGTCGGATATCTCACCACTGGCTGGGAGTAACCATGACAGTGGGAGGCGAAGGCGCGATCGAGCTAAAAAATCAGAAACAAACAAGGAGACAGTCATGGCTGAGAAAAGCAAACGCGGATTCGCTTCTATGGATGCAGAAAAACAGCGCGCAATTGCTAGCAAAGGCGGAAAAGCTGCACACGAGAAAGGAACTGCACACGAATTCACCCCTGAAGAAGCCAGACAAGCTGGTCAAAAAGGCGGCGAAGCTGTCAGCAGAAATCGCGAACACATGGCTCAAATTGGTCGCGAAGGCGGTCGGAAAAGCCGCAAGAGCGAAGCTTAAGTCTCTTAAGGCTGGCCCTGTAATGAAAGATTGCACAGTTGCAGCGTGAGACATAGCACTAGGACAGTAAACGTTTGAGGAGGGGGGGCGATCGAACTTACCGAGGTAGTTCGATCGCCCAACCTCCAAAATTCGTCACTAGCGCACCACAGCCTCGCAAATAGGAAAATCCCACAGCAATTAGTTTTTAGCAATCGCTGGCAAATTTTTAACAAAGCTGCACTGGGGTCTATAATTTTGCCGGAAAGAAAAGCTGGCAAGCGCGAGTCAGTCTCTCAAAAAAAGCAAATACGAGCGCTAAAAGCCCCGAAGTCGGGGCTTTTTTGTTTAGATCGCGAATTAAATAACTTACAATTTTAATTGTTATTGTGGGATGGGCGTCCCGCCCGTCCAAAAAGGACGGGCGGGACGCCCATCCCACAAACTTGTGGAAGTTATTTAATTCTCATTCCTTAGCTGCACATAATATTTTTCCGAACTTAGATCGACTCTGCGTCAATAATTCTAATTAAGTTTTTTGTTGAGAAATTCCGTCCTCAAAATAAATCAGTTAATATTTTTTTATATTTTTGAGCAAACCTATACAATCATGACAAACCAGCTAACTTTAGTATGGACAGAAGCTGGGGTGCGTCAAACTCGAACAATTCAAAACGGACAGCCGAGCAAAAATCCGGGAACAGTGAGGCTAGGGCGCGATCCGGCGAAGTGCGATATAGTATTTTCGCATCCGAGCGTATCGGGTCTGCACGTTGAAATATTTTTTAATCAAGAATTGCAGGAGTATGCAGTGCGGAATTTGCGCGAAAGCAATCCGCCACTGGTAGACGGAAAAATTCTCACCCAAGGCGAAGCAACATTGAGATCCGACAGCCACCTCCATTTAGGTCAAGTGGAAATTGAGGTGCTGAAGGTGATGGAGGTAGAGGTAGCCGCGCCGCTGACTGTTTTGCTGTCCGGGCCTCCGGCTCAAAGTTCTTCCCCGCCGACGGGGCCTTCAAGCTACGGTTTGCAGTGTCCCAAATGCAGCCGAATTTCGCCTTACGCACAGTTGAATGCGGGGTGTCCGTGGTGCGGTACTTCTTTGGCGGCGGCGGCGAGTGTGATGATCTCTCCGTGAAAGTGTGAAAAAGGGAAAATCGGGCTATCCGCTAAACACTCTCAACTTCAAAAATCTTTTTTGCAGAAAGCTCAAAGCCGACGGCTGATGTTTAAAAAATAATCATGACTTCTCAACCCTTGCGCCTGCGACTGACTTGGACAGATACAGCTACGGGGGATTGTCGATCCCCGATACTCGACTTACCCATCGCTTTGGGACGAATTTTTGAAGCTATGCCCGCCACAATCAACGGGGAACGAGTTTCTCGAATTGCCCTCAGCAGCAGTCAAGTTTCTCGCTTTCACGCAGTGATTGGCACCGAAGGTAACAGTATTTTACTTACTGACACGGGCAGCCGCAACGGTACTTTTGTTAACGGCATTCGCCAAACCCGCTGCGTGCTGGCAAACGGGGATATGCTGCAAGTTGGGCCCTACGCGATCAGCATTTCTTTTGCTGTTAATTCCCCAGAAACGCCGTCGGTCAATTCTCACATTTTCTTTAACCCGCAGACCAATGGGCCAGACCCGGCATTGGGCCAGCAAATAATGTTGCAGCTTCCTCAAACAAGTAGTAGGGAAGAATTTCCGCCGATCGCATTTTTGCAAGCTTCTCAAGTGTCAATGCGATCGCTCGAATCTATGGGACTCCCTGTGGCAGAAGTTGATTGGGCTGCCGTTGGTGGCGGTTTGGGCAGCTTTATTTGGGTGGATGTGCTGAGAATTTGCGGCGTGAAAATCGATCGAATTGCCGTTTTGGGCATGGAAAGCCAGCCTTACGCCCGCTACCTGCGTTTGTGCCTGAATTCTCAAATTCCGCTGCGGGAACGCCTACGATCGAATTCTGACTCTTGTCCAGACAATATTTGGGGGTGGCCTCCATACGCTTTGCGGGAAGCTTGGCAGGAATTGCTCAAAGGGCGTTTGGGAGTATCACTGAAGTTGATGTGGCAGGTGTTTGCTGAACCGACTTTTGCCGAAACTTATACGCCTCGCGCGGGGAATGTGTTTGATTCTATTGACAGGGAAGTCGATCGAATTGGGTGGAATCAGATGTTTCGCTACGGTAGAGTGCGGGGAATTCGCAAAACAGATGACGGCAGGTACGCGATCGCTTATTCTCGATCGAATGCGGATCACCGCGACCACGCTTTTTTAATCGCCAAATACGTACACTTAGCCACCGGCTATCCCGCCATTCAATTTTTGCCCGACTTGCAAGCTTATCGCGAAAAAACCCAGGATTTTGAGTCGGTTGTCAATGCTTACGAAAGCCACGACGGCGTTTACGAAAAATTGGAGGCCAGCGGCGGCAGCGTGTTAATTAGAGGCCGGGGAATAGTGGCTTCGCGGGTGGTGCAGCGAATTTATGAAGCGCGACAGCGGAACCGCAATATTCAAGTATTGCATTTGATGCGATCGCCCAAACCTCAAGGTAACAAATTTAAACTCGCTCAGCGAAGAGTCGAAAATCACTACGAATTTCAACCTTTCAACTGGCCAAAAGCTTGCTGGGGCGGGGAACTCCGCGTACTTTTGGAAAAAGCCGCCCCGGAATTGCGGCCGCAGTTGCTCACAGACTGGGGCGGCACTACCACAGCCCAGCGCAGCGACTGGCGGCGGATTGTCAAAGAAGGTTTAAGTCAAGGATGGTATCAAATTACCTTCGGGGAAGTCGAGCGAGTCGAGCGCGACAGTCAAAACCGCACAGTGACCTACATTCAGGAGAAGGAACTCAAGGGGCAAATTAAGTTAGAAGCTGATTTTATTATTGATGCTACGGGTTTGGACGCTAAGGTAAAAACCAGTCCCCTGTTAAACGATTTGGTAGCTCAATATAATCTTCCCCTCAACGGTTTGGGCCGGCTGAGTGTTAACAAGGATTTTGAAGTGCCCGAATTGCGTAACACTTCTGCTAGCAACGGAGAAGGCCGAGTATACGCAGCCGGCGCGATTACTTTGGGGGGGCCTTACGCGCCGGTAGACAGTTTTCTGGGCTTGCAATACGCCGCCTTGCGATCGGTTGAAAGTCTGGCCACCAGCCGAGTTGCTGGTGTGCGGAAATTGAGCGTTTGGCGATCGTTTGTGCAATGGTTGAAATGGATTTTAAATAAATCTCCAGATTGATTATAAACAAAACCGTTTCGCATTCAATCTAAAATCCAAAATCTAAAATCCAAAATCGAATGACTCCCACCTTATTTGGTCGATGGCAAACTCGAATTTTATTATTTGCAACAGTCGGCGTTTTAGTAACACTGCCATTTTTTCTAGGTTTAATCGCTGGTAAATCAGGCTCGATATTTTTCGGGATTTTAGGGTATGTAGCGATTTTTGGCATCGGCTGGGATGCCTTATATATCTACATCCAGCAGTACCGCTGGGATCGAGATTGGCCCGGCGCATTTCAATTGCTCGCTGGGATTTGGGAAGCACTTTTTGTCTTGCTATTAATCAAAACTATCGGTTTACCGGGGATACCGCTGCTAGACTTTGATTTAGGAGCTTTTGCTCTACATTATAGTTTTGTATGGCTGGCTATTTATCTGGCATCGCAAACAGTAATGCGGATTTTGTTTCCCTACTGGCGTTTCCGAGGCGGCCAATGGTTCTAACAATAGTTTGGTTCAGGGAGCGATCGGGCAAATCTATCTTATAATCCACATCAAGCACCTTGCCAAAACTATCCCTTGGGCTTTCCTGATTATCTTCCTCTCTGGAATTTAGCCAACACTCTCTTGAACTTGGCGAGCAAAAAAAACCAGAAAGCACACGACAACACCCGCACCGATGCTAATCAAAAGCAGCATTAGCTGATGGGTGTATAATGGAGAATTCACCACTCGCTGGAGAAACTAATGCAATGGAACCTTAAAACTATTCCAAAATGCGGTACAAATATTAGGAATATTTGATTAGTAAATTTAACTTAAAGCAATGCAAATTCATATTGATGCCGAACAAGGAAATATTCCAGGTGTAGCCCACCAAATTGCTAGTGGAGTCGATATTGATAGTACAGATAACTTTTACTCAAACACACCATTGATGTGCGCGATATCTAGCTCAAAGGCAACGAGCGATATGGTTAAGTTTCTTTTAGACAACGGAGCTGATATTGAAGTGATTTGTGGAGAGCATGAAAATAATGTACTCAGCTTAGCCGTGCAGTCAGGGAGTCTCGATAAAGTTCGACTGATTTTGGATGCTGGAGCCAACATAAACTATCAGAGACCAAATGGCTATCATGTTTTAATCGATGCCATAAATGGATGCGCTATCTCAACAGATCGAGAATTCTTATCAATTTTAAGTTTGCTGATCGAAAGAGGTGCAGAACTGAGCAATGTCAGTATCTACAGCAAGTCCGCCGTGAGTTTCGCCGCACAAAGGGGACGTTATGATGCTGTCAAATTATTGCTAGAGGCAGGTGCGGATGCTAGTGACCAATGGGCGGGACTAATGCAAGCGATCGCCTGTGAGGATGTCGAAAATGTAAAGGTATTACTCGCTCAAAATCCCGATCTTTCTGCGCGCGACTGGTGGAGTCGAACTCCTTGGCTGTTGAGTTTGGAAGTCGGTAAGCTTGAAACAGCCAAATTATTATTGTCAGCAGGAGCAGATCGCAACGATCGTGGACACTGTGGCCAGACTCCATTGATGTATCCCATCGAAAACGATAAAACCGAAGTCTTAGAATGGTTGATTGAGCAGGGATTTGATCTCGAAGCTACTGATGAGTTTAATAGAACTCCTTTAATTTTAGCGGCAGAATGCGGCGCGACTGATTGCGTGCGTATTCTCTTAGAGAATGGAGCAAATCCTAGTCGAATAGATAATTGCTCTAATAAGGCTATTAACTCGGCAAGTAATCTACAAATTGTCCGAATGCTTGTTGATGTGGGGGAAGATCTAAGCGATATCAGTGATGATATGAGGTCATATCTCACTGGAGTGGGTAATTACGATCTAGAAGTAACGCTAGAACAGTATTTGTCTGGCAGAGAGCGTCGATTTGGGAAAACTAATCCAGAAGTAATGGAAGTGGACTTTTGGAAGGCAATGATTCTGAGTGGTACTGCGGCTGGGGCTGCAGAATTAATGTTTAGCAATCGGGATAACTACAATCCACCTCTATGGTGCTATCAAAGATTTGGGAGAACAATTACAGAATTGCCAGATGGAAGAATTATTGAAATTGCTGGCGAACACGAAGATCACTACGATCCAAACTTTGGTATCTATAACGATGTGGTTGTTTACGACGGACATGGCAAGTTTAAGATTTTAGGCTATCCCAAAGAAGTTTTCCCTCCTACTGATTTTCATTCTGCAACCTTAGTTGGAGAGTATATCTACATTATTGGTAATTTAGGCTATCGTAAGGACAGAAACTATAATGAAACGCCAGTTTATCGACTGCATCATGGCACTTTCAAAATAGAAAAGCTGGAAACTACTGGAGATAAGCCTAAGTGGATTTGTCGTCACAAGGCGCATTACAAAGACCAATCAAAAATACTAATTACTGGTGGAAAAGTTTCCGAGAATTACGTTGACAACTCAATCGATTATATTTTGGATTTAACAACTTTAATTTGGAGTCAAGTGAATACGCATGAATAAAAGGAGTTCTATTAAGTTAATCTTTTCTCTTTCCCAATTTCCAATTCCCCATTCCCTATGCTCAATTCCCAATTCCCCATCCCCTGTATATTCTCATTTTTTTCTGGTTCTGGATTGCTCGATCTGGGTTTTGAGTCGATCGGCTTTAATGTAGCGTATGTCAATGAAATTTTCCCACCTTTCATGCAAGCATACCGTTATTCTCGGCAGTGCATGAATTTGCCGCTACCAGAATACGGATATTGCGAAGGAGAGGAAGCAGATGTCACTCGACTTGTAGGGGGAAAACCAGCACTTCATTTGCGGGAATTGATGCAAGATGCCCGCAAGCATCACGATATTGTGGGATTTATCGCGGGGCCGCCTTGTCCTGACTTTTCTATTGGTGGCAAAAACCGGGGTGGGGAAGGAGATAAAGGTCAACTTTCAGCTTCATACATTGAATTGATTTGTCAGCAGCAGCCAGATTTCTTTTTATTTGAAAATGTCAAAGGTTTGTGGAGAACCAAAAAACATAAAGCTTTTTACGAGGCACTCAAAAACCAGTTGGCTGATTCGGGATACGTTTTTGCCGAACGTTTAATTAATGCGATCGAATACGGTACCCCGCAAGATAGAGACAGAATTATTTTGATTGGGATTAGCAAAAACCTTGTCAAAAATCTGGGCATTTCCCTAGACGAAAAAACCCAAATGTTATCCGAAAGTTTATTTCCTTGGCAAAGTCAGATATTATATCCCAAATCAGAAATATTTTCTCATCCTTGGCCGGATAGAACTGCCTTTGCAGATGATGGTTTCGTGCCTTGTCCTGATGGTATTCCCCAAGATTTAACGGTAGAATTTTGGTTCCAAAAAAATGACGTTCTCAACCATCCCAATGCCAAACACTATTTTCAACCCAAAGCAGGCCTTAAGCGGTTTGCTTCCGTTGAGGAAGGAGATGATTCAAAAAAATCTTTCAAGCGATTGCACCGATGGCGTTATTCGCCAACAGCTTGTTACGGCAATAACGAAGTTCACTTGCACCCTTACAAACTTCGCCGGCTTTCTGTTGCAGAAACACTGGCTATTCAGTCACTGCCAAAAGAGTTTGCACTGCCGGCTAAGATGACATTGACTAATATGTTTAAAACTGTTGGCAATGGGGTTCCTTATTTAGCTGCACAAGGTATTGCCAAAACAATTTTACAGTTTTTACAGACAAAATAAATAGAGAAATAGGCCCAAATAAACCTTAGCATCAGGACTTTTGCTGTGGTGCGTGAGGGCGAGGAATTTTTCAATTCAAACTGTGAGATTTTTAACACTCAGCCACGGCCACAACTATATTTTGGTGCGTGATGCGCGGTTTAACCCACATTCCGCAGTTCTGGCTTTGATGACTAAGGATTTTCATACCTTCACTGTAGGAAAAATATCTGTGCCTA